>JADIND010000087.1 GCA_017694215.1 Candidatus Scatousia excrementipullorum
ACTCAATACCGGCAAGTTCATCTGCCAGTTTTTTATAAGTTTCCAAAACTTCCGCTAAGGTAGAACCGTACTTGCGTTTCAATTTATCGAGTAAAAACAGCCTTTCCTGAATTTCATTCAATCTTTCTTCATCATTATCAAGATTCTGGCTGTATTCTCTCAATTCCGAACCGACATCCCTCAATCGCTCAATCACATCAACAAGATTTTGTTCGGATTCCTCAAGATTTTTGTCCATATCAACAGCTTTTGAAAGATTTTGTTTAATCTTACCAAGAGCCTCAAGTATAGAACCGTCATCCCCGTTGATTGCCCAATATGAAGAACCCGTAAGCTCTTTTAACTTTTCAGCATTTTCAAGCACTTCAAGTTCTGCCGCCAATTCTTCATCCTCTGTTTCAGACTGGATTTCGGCAGATTCAATCTCCTGAACCTGAAATTTCAAAAACTCAATCTGTGATTCTGTCGTATCAGCGGAATTTTTTGCGGCATCAAGGAGATTTTTTGTATCAAGATATTTTTTATAAAGCTCTTTATACTCTTCCAGCAAATGCCCGTAAACATCTTTTGCATAGTTATCAAGCAATGTAATATGGTATTTTGGCTGCATAAATACATATGTTTGATGCTGGGAGTGAATATCCAAAAACAAAGATTTAATCTGTTTTAAAAATTCCTGATTAATCAACGTTCCGTTGATACGTGTTCTGACTGAACTCTGTGTAATTTCTTTTGATAAAACAATTTCCGTACCGAAATCATCAATAGCGTATTCTTCGAAAAGCGGTTTTAAATCGTGTTTTGTATTTTCTATGACAAGTTCAATTACAGCCTTTTCTCTGCCGTTTTTGATAACTTCTTTGGATACACGCGGAGCAAAAGCAAGGTCAATCGCACTAATCAAAATGCTCTTACCAGCCCCTGTTTCACCTGTTATAACATTTAAGCCTTCATGGAAGTTTGCAGTCAATTCATCTATAAGTATATAATCTTTCAGCCGTAATTGTTTTATCATACTAATAGGATAGCTCAAATTCACTTATAGTGCAAAATTTTACGATTTGTTAATGTTAGAAGTTTTTCATTCATACTTATAATCCTGCAGCCGTATTTATATACATATCACTGGCAGTATAAACCGTTTTCATAGTTCCTGCAGGAAGTTCTGGATATTCACCCTTCATAAGTAAAAATAACGGACAAATTAGTACACTAAGCACAACAGATAATGCTAATTTATCATCCGGATTAGAAGAAAGTGTACCCGTTAGAGGAATAGGGGTTCCGTCAACGGCATTTGTATGAAAATCATTTATTGTAATGTTACCTGATTTTCCCAGAGAAGACGGAGCGTTAATAAAAGATATTGAAGCCGAAACACTTGAGCCCGACTTAATCAGAATAGTACCGAATTCATCTTTTACGTCACCTACAACAGAAAATTTAACATAATCCCCACTGTTAAAAGTTTTTAAATCAATTTCACATTCACTTCTTATAATAACAGGAGTATGTGCCGGCAGTTTTGATTTTCCCTGAACCGCGGAAGATTGAAACGTAGAACTTACCGGGTATTCGTAAGATACACGTATATTGTCAGTATTTTTCAAAAAAGCATACAATGATTCTTCAAAATTTTGAGCACTGACAACACCTGCCGTAAGCGGGGACAAATACAAACCTAGTGCAGTAAGTAATAAACCTGATGCTATAAATTTTTTAACCTTCATTTTTAAACCTCCGTTTAATTTCAAATAAGCTGCTTACAACAATTACAAAGCTGATACCTAATGCAAAACCAGCCAAGAACCTTATATAATTACCGGTATTAATATTTAATAAAAAATTTAATAAAATATCTGCTAATGAAAATAAAAATATTAAAACGAAATATTTTAAAACTATCTTAAACTTTTCACAAAAGCTCACGGTTGCGGAAATAAATACTCCTGAATAAAACCCAAGACATCTGCAGCACAAAGCTACAGGATATCCGGCAAGCCAAAAAGTTCTATCTGGACGCTGATGACATGAAAACATGAATAACGACGTCAATTTAGCAGATAATTCATAAAATTTATAATGTGCAGCCAAAGGTGCTACCACAGAACCTATAACAAAAAATAGAGAATACAGTGCAAATAATAATAATATAAACTTCTTTATATTAACCTCCAGCAACAAAATAATACAGTTATTATAACCATATTTAAACAATATTGTCAATAAATAATAATAAAAAGATAAAAATACTCAATATAGAACACACGCAAATAAAATAAAAGGGACTAAAAAGCCCCTTTAGCAAATGGAGTTTGAAATATTAACGCAAAAATTACGAACCTACAAGTCTTAATGCTTCTTCCAGAAGTTCTTTGTTTGTAGATATAAGTTTATTGGAAACTTCCATCTGCAATTTTGCCATCTGGAAATATGAAATATTAGCTTTAAAATCAGCGTTAGATAATTCCAAAAGTCCGGAACGAATTTCCCCGTATCCTAACAAAGGTTTTCCGGAAGCTTCGGTTTCCAAAAATTCCCCATCATTAACTTCCAGAAGTCCTGCTGCGTTGTGGAAATTTCTTGTTGTAATTCGGTAAAGAGGAACCATTCGTTTGCCATTATCAGCTTTTCCGTAAATCGTTCCGTCGTTTTTTATCTCATAATCGTCATACTTACCTAAATATTTCCCGTTATTCGGGTCTATCCAGAGTTTTATGTTTGTTGTCGGAATATCCAGAGCTCCGCCTCTCAAAGCTGTTTCCTGATAAAGATCCGCGGAAATTGTTTTTGTCCCCTGCATAATTTCACCTTTATCATTCAAAATGTAGCCCTGTACGGTATTTCCGTTTCTTGCACGATAAACTCCTTCTCCGTCAAATGTAAATTCACCCAGACGCGTATAAACACTCTTTCCGTCCGCAGTTTTTGTGAGAAAAAAACCTTTTCCTTCAAGAAATACATTTGACTGTGAAGTACCAGGAGTTGATTTCCCCTGATCTATCTTCTTGTCGTAATCATCCGCAATAGCTCCGCCGAGAAAGGTTTTAAAATTAACCTGCTTTTCTCTGAACCCCGGAGTATAAATGTTTGACATGTTATCAGCAATAACATCCATCCAGTTCTGGGTTGATTTTTGCGTGTTTATCGCGGTAGTAAAGGAATCATTCATCGCTGTCGCTCCTTTTCTTATTTCGTTGCTCCTGTTCTTCTCTTTCCTGACGGGATTTAGAATAATTTAAATCACCGTATGCAATATTTTCTTCATTAAATCTTTGTCTGAGAAAATCTATATTATTTCTCAAATAAGCTTCCACTGCTTTATCACCGGGAATAAAGTTGGCATTTATTTTACCTTCTTTATCAACTTTCAAAATAACGGAAACATCTTTGTCAAAATCAATTCTGAACGGCTGATTTGTCTTTGACGATTCCTGCAAAGCCGCAATTAATGCAGCAGACGCTTTTGCCGTAGATTGTGCCTGTTGAACCTGACCTTTTGACAACATTTTCTGAAATTCAGACGCAATACTCTGCATTGACATATCTGTATTCTTTACCAGATTTGAGAAAAACATTGCGTCACTATCACTCATTTGAATAGAAGTATAATCAAATTTCGGCTGAATTGATGAGATTTCCGCACGGGTATTTGCTGTCATAAGATTATTATTTAAATTAAACTGGGTACCGTTTTTAAGAACATAATTTTTCATTTGTTCTGAAAGCATTGAATAAGCATCCGTATCCTGTCCTGCATTAACGGAAATTTCTCCGTTCAACTGCCCCTGCTGTGACTGTTGAGTTTTTTCGGTTTGAGTCTTTTTATCTGTTGAATCTTCTTTAACAGATTTTTTATCTGCTTTTTTCGCGGATTTGTTTTCTGTAGCTTTTTCGGATTCTTTCTGATTTTCCGGCTCTTTTACATCCTGACTTTCTGTTTTTGAGGCACTTTTTAATTCATCACGAAAAGAAGAACTGCTGTTTGTATTCTGACGGTTCTGTACCGAAAGAGTACTGTTCATCTCTGTACTGCTTAATATTGCACTTGCTGCATTGGTTGCGTTTGACTCTATATTCATCTTATAATCCTGCCTCCAGTTGTTCCAGCTGCTTCAAGATTTCTTTTTCTTCTTCTTCCTGTCTTTCAAGGTTTTGATGGAAGTATCTTGTTACACCCAGTTCGGAATATTGTTTTAATTCAGCGGCTTTTTCTTCCGCTATGTAAGCTTCTCTGTTTTTTTCTTTGTGTTTTTCAAGAACTTTTACGGCCTGCTCTAACTTGACCAGTTTTGCTTTTTCCAAATCAAGTATTCGCTGAGCCTCTATTCTGATTTGTTCAAGTTGTTCAGCCTTTTCCCATAAATGTATCAAATATTTATCATAAGTTTCATACATCATAGGATCCGCCTTACGCATGTTGGTTTTTGTAGCCTCAATTTCTTCGTTATTCTTTCTTATGTTCTCTTCAGCTTCAAATACAGCCTGTTGAGCTTTTTGTACGACTTGTAACTGTTCTTCTTTCTTTCTGATTCGGAAATCAAGGACTTTCTGTAATCGATATCGAAAAGGCATTTCAGACTACACTTTCTTGCTGATATTATGACCTATATCCGCAAGGTTTGAACCATCTAAACGTATGATATATTTAATGATATTTTCTGATTAGTCAAGTATTTTTATACCGACACCGCTCCCGACCTGTTCGTTGTGAATTGCCCAGCCGTTATTTCCGGAATAACTTGATTGGCGGCCCCAATCAGAAGAATTCGGAGAAACTCCGTAACCGTAATAAGGCTGAATCTGAGGTGTAAATCCCGTTGGTGTTCCGTAAAACATATTATTTAACCCGTTAATCATATTAGTTAACTTGCCTGTTCTTGTTGTATTTCTTGTAAATGAATTAGGGTAACTGTTATTATAATTCATAATAAGATTATCCATACGCTGATTCAACGGCATGCCGGGATATGTTCTGTGAAAAACACTTTTTTCCAATCTGTTTAGCCTGGCCTTTGAACTTTGCCTGTCATAAGTTCTGCCATATAGCGAACGCTCAACATCAGCAAGTCTGGCTGAATTAAAATTGCTGTTAATTCTATGGTTATAAACACCAGGATTATAGTTATACCGATGATTATAACGTTTAGGCGTTGTGTAAGTGTGTGTAACATATCTTGTTGCAAATGCAGTATTTATACTGAAAATAAGTCCTAAAATTAATACAAAAATATTTTTCATAAATTTACTCCTCTGATTTACAGAGAGAATAAATTATCAGTAAAGGAAAAACATTCACTAATCGGACAGTACAAATTATTAACACAAAAAAGCCACCCGAAACGGATGGCCTTTTATATTTTTTATCTCATTAAATGATGATAATGACCTAAACTAAAGCAGCAATTTTTTCAGCATTTTTAGCAGCAATTTCAACTAATTGTTTTGCTGTTGCAAGCATAGAAATTTCAGAATTCATTTTATTTATGCAAGAACCGCAGCCAATAGCACTTGCACCGGCAGCAAATGCAAACGGAGCTGTTGTAGGGTTAATACCGGTTGCAGTCATAATAGGCATTTCAACATTTCTTGAAAGTTCGATAGTATTAGAAAGTGTAAGTTCTGCTCTTTCCATCAAGCCTCTGACACCGTCAGCCTGTTCTTTTGAGAAATGACCTTCAGTTTGAATAAGGTCAATACCCATAGCTTCCAATTCTCTTGCAAGTTCAATCTGATCTGAAACAGAAATTTCTCCAGGAATTGTTACACTGAAGAACACTTTTTCATCAATAATTTCAAGAGTTCTTTTTACAAGTGCAAGAACATCATCTTTAGAGAAAGATGCACCTTTTTTATATAAAACATCAAAGTTTCCGAGTTCAATAGCATCGGCACCGAGTTCAACAGCTTTTGCAAGTTCTTCCGGAACGATTGAAGATACAAATAAAGGCAAATCTGTCATACTTCTGATTTCTTTAACGATATCTGAATCAGCACAAATATCAACAGCACTTGCACCTGCCTGTTCAGCGGCAGTAACAACT
>JADIND010000088.1 GCA_017694215.1 Candidatus Scatousia excrementipullorum
GGGTGCGGCGGCTGTGTGATTGCGGAGTGTCGAAAAACCCTCCGGCACTTCGTGCCACCTCCCTTACAAAGGAGGCAGAACCCTAGCCCCCTTTTATAAAGGGGGAATCGAAGGGGGATTTTTTCATGTCATTCTGAAACATTTACTGCAGCGGCTCACGGAAATTGTGACTGTTCAGAATTCTCTTTTATAGATTTTTGCGTTTTTGCACTATCAGGTCATACCCGAGAATATCACAGATTAATTTTAATTCTTTAAATGTCAGATGCTGGCGTTTAAGTTTGCATGAAAAAGCCGAGGCTTTTGTATTTTTTCCGAGTTTTTCATTTAATTTTTCATTTAAAGTTTTTTGCAATACATATTCACGGTTTAAAAGAAATTTTACAAGCTGAAAATCATCAAAATCATTTATAATCATATATTTGATTATGGCAGGGTTGACTTTTATTATCAAAAAAGTTATCATAGATTGAAAATAATCAAATTTGTTTGATTATTTTCAATCTGAATTTACAAATATTGGAGTTTGCGAAATGAATAAAATGGAATTATCGACTTTAATAAAAGGTTATCGTAAACCGGCATTTACTTTAGCGGAAGTCCTTATTACGCTCGGCATTATCGGTGTTGTTGCCGCTATGACTTTACCCGCATTGATTCAAGACCATGCTAAAAAGGTTGTGGAAGCCAGATTAAAAAAATTCTACTCTTCTATCAATCAGGCTATTTTAATGGCAGAAAATGATTACGGCGATAAAAAAATATGGTATGAAGATGTTACAGGTGCTCAATTTGATGATGAAGGTAATCCTATCGAAGGTTCTTCTGATGCCGAAAAGTGGGTAAATAAATATTTAAAACCTTATTTAAACGTTACTAAAGTGGAAACTCTTGGGAATAATGCTCCTACTGCAATAAAAGGTACTGTAATGATTTACTTTGCCGACGGCACTGCATTAAGTTTCTGGCAGAAATCCACAAGAGATTGGTTCTTCTTTACCGGCAATATTAATAAATGTCTTAAAAATAAAAATGTTTTAAATTTAAATGATGTTACCGGTAAATGTGTTTTTTCATTTACATTTAATCCGGGTAATGGTACTAGTTCCTGGAAATATCACTATAATAAAGGTTTTGAACCATATAAAGTAAGTTGGGATGGTGATATTAATAAGCTTTATGACGGCAGCACTTATGCATGTAATGGATCTAACAATAATGCCAGACATTATTGTACAGCAATTATTCAGATGAATAACTGGACTATCCCTGATGATTACCCGTTCAAAGTAAGCTATTAGCTTTAACGTTCTTAATAAATAACGACTATTATACATGTTTAAGATATAATTAAATATAAAATAGTCTTAGTTTTTAAGAAAGAGGTAATTTATATGGCTATCAGATATGACGCAGGGGAAGTCATAACGGCTATGGTTACGCCGTTTAATAATAAGAGGGAAATTGACTATAACAAAGTTGAGGAGCTTGCCAAACACCTTATTGCAAACGGGACTGACACTATTCTTGTTGCAGGAACGACAGGCGAAGGCCCTACTCTTACCCATGAAGAAGAAATTGAGGTTTTGAGTACAGTCAAGAGAGCGGTTGCAAATAAGGCAAAAGTTATTATGAATGCAGGTTCAAATTCCACCGAAACTGCCGTGATGACAACAAAACTGGCCAAAAAAGAAGATGTTGACGCAATCCTTTCAGTTGTTCCTTATTACAACAAACCTAATCAAAAAGGCATGTATGAACATTTTGCCGCTGTTGCTAAAAGTGCAGATTTACCGGTAATTATTTATAATATTCCTTCCCGCACAGGTGTCAATATGCTTCCGGAAACGGTTGCAAAACTTGCAAATGATTTTCCGAATATAGTAGCCATAAAACAGAGTTTTCCTGATATGGATGCCGTTACTGAAATGAAAATTAAATGTCCTGAAGATTTTTCAGTATATTCGGGTGATGACAGTCTGACACTGCCAATGCTTTCCCTCGGAGCACGAGGAGTTATTTCTGTTGCTTCTCATATATTTGGTTCGGAATTAAAATCAATGATCAGAAACTATAAAACAGGTGAATTTTTGGCTGCACTAAATATGCATAAAAAATTATACCCGTCGTTTAGAAAGTTCTTTATGGCTCCGAATCCCGTTCCGGTTAAAGCTGCACTGGCCCATAAAGGGATTATTGAAGAATTTGTAAGACGTCCGCTCATTGAATTGACGGAAGATGAAAAAGCAGACTTGTTTAAAGTTCTGGATGCAGTGCACGAAGATTAGCCCGAAAAGGCTATCTTTTTATTAGTGTATTTTGAGTAAAGTAAAAAGAAAAAGTACAGATAAAAGAGGATAAAAAAGTGAAAAACAAAATTATTATGTTTTGGGTAATTGTACTTATTGTAATAGCATCAATAATTACAATTTTCGTAAAACCGACAAAATTGGGACTTGATCTGGTCGGCGGATCAAGACTTGTACTGGAAGCACAGCCGACTCAATCAGTAGTTGAAATAACACCTGATGTTATGAACCGGTTGCAGTTTGCAATCGAAAGCCGTGTTAATAAACTCGGTGTTGCAGAAACAGTTGTTCAGCAAACAGGGGATAAAAGATTACTTGTTGAAATCCCTAACGTCACGGATTTGAAAGAAGCAAAGGCTTTCTTAGGTGAAACAGCCCAGCTTGAATTTAAAAAAGAAGCTGTTAACAAAGACGGCGTAACTGAATGGGTTGCTACCGGACTCACCGGTCAGGATCTTGCAAAATCAACGCTTACAACGGATTCTGTCGGACACTGGGTAGTTTCCCTTGAGTTTAAGTCAGAGGGTTCAAGAAAGTTCGCTGATTTGACAAAAGAACTTGTCGGAAAACCTATGGCAATCTTCTTCAACGGGGATTTGGTTTCCGCTCCTAACGTTAACGAAGCAATCTATGGCGGTAAGGCTCAAATATCAGGCGGTGACAGCGGTTTTGCATATGAAGAAGCAGAACGTATGGTTAACCTTTTAAATGCGGGTGCATTGCCGGTTCCTGCGAAAATTGTTGAAGAAAATACAGTCGGTCCTACTCTTGGTGCTGACAGTATCGCAAAATCAAAAGTAGCAGGCATTATAGGTCTTGGCTTTGTAATGATATTTATGATAGCTTATTACAGATTGCCGGGGCTTATTGCCGATGTCGCTTTGATTATATACAGTTTAATTCTGTTTGCACTATTTAAAGCAATTCCTGTTACTTTAACACTTGCAGGTATCGCCGGTTTCATTTTAAGTATCGGTATGGCGGTTGATGCCAACATCCTGATTTTTGAAAGAACCAAAGAAGAATTAAGAGCAGGCAGAAATTTATTTACGGCGATTAATTCCGGATTTGACAGAGCCTTTACGAGTATTTTCGATTCTAATATGACAACAATTATAACCTGTACAATCCTGTATCTTTTAGGTACAAGCATTGTTAAAGGTTTTGCACTTACACTGGCTCTCGGTGTAATTGTGTCAATGTTCAGTGCAATTACAATTACCAAAAACTTTATGCATTTGATATTTGGTACCGGAGAATTAAAATATCCGCAATTATTTGGTCTGCGTAAAGATGAAATAGGTAAAGGTTTTGAGGTTACTGAAACAAAACGTGAAAATGCCCGTTTTGGTATTTTAGATTAGGAAAATAAGAGGTAAATAAAATGACAACGGATAATATAGCAAAACACATAATTGATATAGTAAAACACAGATTTATATGGCTGTGTGTATCAGCATTACTGCTTTTACCCGGGACTGCCGCATTAATTTATTCGGCAATTCATAATGAAAACCATATCCCGCTGAAAGTCGGTATTGACTATACCGGAGGTACAATTCTTCAGTATGGAGTTAAAGAAAATATTTCAAATGCAGCTCTGGCAAAAACACGTACGGATTTGCAGGCAAAGGGAATTGAAAATCCTTATATACAAATTTTGCACGCAAATTCTGAAAGTCAGGATGGAATAAATAATATTATTTCTATCCGTACAAAATTTATAGGCGAAGAGCAGGATACAGTTAATCAAATTACGGAAGTCCTTTCAAAAGATTATGAAAATCCTGAATTGATTTCAGTAAGTTCCGTCGGACCTACACTCGGTAATGAATTGTTTAAAAATTCTTTATTGGCTGTAACGCTTGCATTCCTCGGAATCATCGCCTATCTTACAATCAGATTTAAATTTGATTATGCACTTGCTGCAATTCTCGGTATTGCACACGATGTTCTTTTTGTAGTCGGTGCGTTTTCTCTTCTTGGTATTTTCTATGATGTTCAAATAGACGGTTTATTCATAACAGCAATACTGACAGTAGTAGGGTTTTCTGTACATGATACCATCGTTGTATTTGACAGAATCAGAGAAAATTTGAGATATTATTCAAAGAAAATGTCTTTTGGTGAAATTGCTAATGCTTCAGTTAATCAGACACTTGCAAGAAGTATCAATACATCATTAACTACTTTACTCACATTGCTTGCATTGTATTTCTTCGGCGGTGTTACAACAAAGGATTTTGTGCTTGCAATGATTTTGGGTATCGCAATCGGTACTTATTCAAGCATATTCTTCTGCTCTGTTCTTGTTGATATATGGGAAGATCACAAAAACAGCAAAACACCTGCTGCAAAAACAAATGCAGCATAAGTTAATGAAAATAAGAAAAAACATAGAATATAAAACCCTCCCCGTTTTAATAAGGAGGGTTTTATATTTATAAGAATTGTAACGACAAAAAGTCATATATAGCAAAATTTTTTGTTCAGCATTATTAAATGCATCATTAAAAAGGAGAAAACAATGCAAATCCCGAAAATTTCAAACAATCAAAACAATCAACCGGCGTTTCAGATGAATTACAAAACACCAAGCTTATGGAATAAAAAATTATTATCTTATGTTGTAAGTTCCAAGCTCGTAAAAGAAATAGATGCAAAATATCCTAATGCATCCGTTAAAATGAAAACCGCTCTGCCTTTGTTTCAAAGGCTGCAATACGGCTCTGCCGGTGTCGAATTTAATCTCGGGAACGGACAAAAATTCAGTATTATTGCCGATAAAAAGAACATAAATACATTTGACGAATATTATTCGTTATTTAATCAGGCAGGCGAGAAAGTTTACAATACTACTCTTGCTGATGTTGAACCTAATCTTATGCCGGCAAAACAAAATGTCAAACTTTTATCACAAAAATCTTTTATCCAAACCATCAAAAATTTTATCGGATTAAAATAATGGTTATAAAACAGATTAAATAAACACGTGGAAACGCATGTCTGTCATAAGGCATGCGTTTTTACTTTTTTTCCGGAACAAATTCAAGTATGTCATTAATATCGCATTTAAAATAAATGCAGAGTTTATTTATTATATCCAATCCGACATTGGTACGTTTGTTATGAATGATTTCGGAAAGTATTGATGTACTTATGCCTGTAGCACGATGAACCGCTATTGCTATGAGAATGCAAAGCGAAGAAGGTATGATTGCCGATACTAATAATTATGCATATGGGAAATTTGTTCCTGTATTCATTAAATATTTTAATGGAGGAACAGATTGCGGATTAAGAGGGTGTGAAAGTTATGAATACGGTTCCTCTGATATAGATGCACAGTTATCACAAAATTACCAGATTTTCAGTAAAAAAAGATATGCAGGCAGCGGTTATTTTGATGAAGGCCAATATATTATGTCTGACAGTATGTTTTTGATGATAGAAAATAATTCGGCCGCAGGAAATTCTATACTGATATCTGTTGACGTAAACGGATTTTACAAGAAACCTAATATATGGGGATATGATTTATTCACATTCCAGATAGATGAGGAAAGCGGCAAAGTTCTGCCGATGGGAGCCCCCGGTACGAGATGGACAAACCATGATACGTATTGTTCAGCAACGAGCGAAAACCGTGTAAACGGAGCAAGTTGTGCATATAAAGCTTTTACGGAAAAAGATTATTTTAAAAATTTGCCTTAATTTACGTAGGCAGTTTTATGCAAAATTCGGTTTTTACGTTTTCTTCACTTTGAACAATAATTTCTCCGCCATGGGAACGTATTATCTGCTGTGAAAGATATAAACCAAGTCCTGTTCCGATTTTTCGGAATTTTTTTGCAGCGGAATAATATTTGTTAAAAATAAGGTTAATTTCTTTTTGCGGAATTCCCTGACCGTAATCAATAACAGATATTGTTATAAATCCAGGGATTTCTCCTGTTTTTATATCAATGTCTTTTTGGCTGTTGCTGTGTGCTATAGCATTGTTAATGAGATTTTTTATAACTCTTTCAAGCTGCATTGGATCAGCTGTAACTTTAATATCTCTTGCAGGATTAAAATTAATTTTTATTCCTGCCTGCATTGCTGCTATTGGGTTCAAATCACCGACAATTTTAGATATAAATCCGTTCAGTTTTATGTTTTCTTTTAAAAGTTTAATACCTTTTTCTTTGATTTTGTAAGTCTCAAGAACAATTTGCACAAGTTCTATTAGCTCTTTATTTGAAGATTTCATATTCTGCAGTGCAACTTTTTGCTTGTCTGTTATGTCGCCGAATTTTCCTTCAAGCATAAATTCCAGAATATTTGCCTCGGCAACAATCGGAACTTTAAGGTCATGGGTCAGTGTAGCAACAAAATCCTCTTTCAATGTTTCAATCTCGCGTTCTGTTGTTACATCCTTTATTATAAGCACATATCTTTTCTTATTATCATCAAGAGAAAGTCTTATAGAACTTATTACAAAATTATTTGTAGGAGTATGTTTTATAAAAACATCTTTATTATTAAGCCGTTCAATGCGGAAATTCTCATCAGGAAACTGCAGGAAATCAAGGACATTTTTGCCGATTATGTCATGCCCCTTAACCCCGAACCATTCGCTTATCTGCGGTGTTGCTCTCAGAATATGTTTTTGTTCATTAATAATCAAAATACCGTCTGAAAGTGAGTTGATAACAGATTCGAGAAGTTTATTCTGCCTCATTAATTCTGCCTGATATTCAATAATCATTTTTTCGCGGTCGTTTAGGGTTTCAACCATCCGGTTAATACTGTCGGTTACATTCTGGTATGTCGGGTGTTCAAGTTTTTCGATTTTTGTCGAAAGGTTTCCGTAACGGATGGAATTTACGGTCTGCGTAACTGTTCCGAGATAGTCGTTAATCTTTGACCAGCGTCTGTTTGTCTGACGCGTAATCAAAAATAACATTAAAAATACTATCAAAATTCCGAAATTTAAAAAATACCAGAGCATAATTTAACCCTTATAATAACTGACTTTTATGTTATAATTATATCAGAGTTTCAACTTAATGTTAATAGGTTAAGGATTATGGGAAATGGGAAAGATTAAGCTTCCGGAAAGTATAAAAATGGTAATAACGGATTTTGACGGAGTTGTGACGGACAACTGTGTTTATATTGACGAGGATTTTAAAATGAGCCGGAAACTTAACTTCAAAGATATTATGGGGTTTCATCTGTTACGCAAAAACGGAATTAAAACAGCCATTATTTCGGGTGAAAAAAATTCAGCCATTGAAACTATAGCAAAAAAGTTTGATGTTTGTGAAGTTCATCAGAATATAAGAATTAAGATAGATGTATTAAAATCCATAATAGAAAAATACTCGCTTTCTCCGGAAGAATATGTTTATATAGGAGATGATGTGAATGATTTGGAATGTTTGAATTTCGCAAAATATAAAATTACGGTTCCGCATGCCGTTCAGAAGGTAAAAGAAGTTGAAGGAATAATGATAACGGAAAATGAAGGCGGCAGCGGTGCTTTTAGAGAGGTGGCAGATTGTTTGATTGGTTAGAAGATATTTTAAATAAAATTCGGGAAATGAATACGTCGATTGATAAGTACAAAAAAGATACAGTAATTCAATCATTGCCGTCTTTTGCATATGTTAACCGTGCGAAAAAACTAATTGAACAAAATTATCTTCTGGAAGCTGAATACATTTTAAATTCAGCTCTCAGCCTTCCGCAGGAAGATGCTCTGGTTTATAAATATCTCGGGATTATTGCAGATAAAACCGGACGTAAAGGCGATGCAATCGCAGCTTATAAAAAATCTGCAAATATAAACCCTAACGATAAAGACATCTGGAAACAGCTTGGTTTTGCTCTTGTGAGTTCAAATCAACCGGAAGAGGCCGTAGAGTCTTTTGAGAATGCAAATAAAATCAGCCCGATGAATTCAGATGTGTTTACCGGCTGGGGTATGGCTCTTTTAAAATTAAAAAAATATAATGATGCTCACGACAAATTTATGCTGGCTTCAAAAATTGATAAATATAATTTTATGGCAATGCTGCTTGCTGCGATTGTTGAAATGAAGCTGAAGCAGTATGACGAAGCGGAAACTAAACTTAAATTTCTCTCAAGCGTCTGTCCGAACGAATCCAACACTTACGAATACGCACATTTAAAATATCTGCAAGGTGATTACGAAGCCTCGGTACATTACGCTAAAAAAGCTCTTACTTTTAACAGAAATATGCTGCCGGCTTATGTACTTCTCGGGGAAGTCTATTACAGGCTAAACGATGAAACAAATTCCCTTGCTGCTTACAATCAGGCTTTTCAAAATGAATTAGTCAATGACAATTTATATTTTGAATGGGGGATTGCTCTTCAGGTTTTTGAAAAATATGATGAGGCTTGCGAAAAATTCCACAGAACTCTGGAACTTAATCCGATAAGAAACGATGCTAAAGCCGGACTTGCTCTGTGTGCAGCGTTTCAGGGTGATACGGATACTGCAGATGCCATGCTTAAAGGGCTGGAGGAATCTGTACAAAAGTCTTATCCTGCAGAAAAAGCCCGTGGTTTTTGTGCAATGCATAAGGGCGATTTCAATAAAGCAATTCAATTTTTTAAGGAAGTTTTAAAAGAAAATTCTTTTGATAAATCTCTGATTTACTATATTGCACAATCCTATGAATATTTAAATAATGATGTTCTGGCAAAAGAATATTACGAAAAATCGCTGAAAGAAAATTCTTCTTATTTGCCGGCATATCTTAATTATGCAAAATATCTTATAAATAAAAAGGATTATGCGGACTGCCAGCGGAAATTGAGAAGAGCCCTGAAAGTTGACGGGAATAATCCTGAAATATTAAATCTTCTTTTTTATGTAAGTTACATACTTGTCAAAGATAATGTTTGCGAATATAATTTAAAAGAAACGTTGGAAATTGCGGATAAAATTATCGCATTGGACAGCGGAGCTTTTAAATACCCGACAGAAAAAGATGAACTTTCAGTCATGCTGAAAAATATAAAAGGTGATTACCGTGCGTAAGATAATAGTACAGAAGTTTGGCGGCACATCGGTTGCCGATACCGGTAAGATTAAAAATGTCGCCCAAACCGTAATAAGAGAAAAAAAGAACGGGAATGATGTAGTAGTTGTAGTTTCAGCTATGGGGCATACAACGGATTATCTCGTAAAAATGGCTAACGATTTAAGCCCGACGCCTTCTGCCCGAGAAATGGACATGCTTCTTTCTACAGGAGAAGGAGTATCTATCGCACTTCTTGCTATGGCAATTCAGGCGGCAGGATACGATGCTGTTAGCTTTAACGCTATGCAAATAGGCATTGTGACAGAAAATGTTCATACAAAAGCAAGAATTATTAATATAAAAACCGATAAACTCAAAAAAAATCTCGCGGAAGGCAAGATTATCGTTGTTGCGGGATTTCAGGGAGTAACGGAAGACGGAGAAATTACAACTCTCGGCAGAGGCGGTTCTGATACATCTGCAGTGGCACTTGCCGCAGCCTTGAATGCTGAAAGATGTGATATTTATACTGACGTTGAAGGTGTTTATACAACAGATCCTCGTGTTGTTCCGAATGCTTCAAGGCTTGATGAAATATCTTACGAAGAAATGCTTGAACTCGCACATGCCGGAGCGAATGTGCTTCATCCGAGAAGTGTCGAAACAGCAAAACAGTTTAATGTCCCGATGCGTGTTCGCAGCAGCTTTAAACTGGATAATTTAGGTACTTTAATTTTAGGAGTCAATAATATGGAAATTTATAAACCGGTGGCAGGCGTTGCAGCAGACCTGTCACAAACGAGAATTGTAGTTTGTGATGTTCCGGATGTTCCGGGTTGTGCGGCAAAAATATTCGGAAAACTCGCGGAAGATAATATCTCTGTTGATATGATTATCCAGTCTTATGCAAGAAAAGTTTCCAATACAAACGATATTGCATTTACAATCGACAGTGCAGATACTGATAAAGCTGTTGCAACTCTTAATCAACTGAAAAACGATTTGCACTGCGGAGAAATTCAGGTTAATAAAGATATTGCAAAAGTTTCCATAGTAGGTGCAGGCATGATTGACAGACCCGGTATTGCATCAACAATGTTTGAAACTCTTGCAAAACAAAATATAAACATTAAAATGATTTCAACCAGTGAAATCAAAATTTCATGTCTTGTGAATAAAGAAGATGCCCATAAAGCGGTCAAAGCACTTCACGATGTTTTTGAACTCGGATGTGATGAGGTTGCGGAAGTTAAAGGCGACCTGCCTCCGGTATAGTCATCTGGAGAAATATTAAAAGGACTGTAATTTGTATTAAAAATTCCAGGATTTACTGTTTTGTTGTTTTGTGGATAATATTACGGGACTTTGCTGATTTTTGTTTCTTTAAGCATTTGATTTAAAACTTTTTTCGCAGTATTGAGCTGGATGTCGTTATTTGTCTTTAAATCATTTAATGAGAAATTAACTTCAATATCCGGTTGAATACCTTTTTTATTAATGTCAGTACCTGACGGCGTAAGGTATTTTGCAACGGTAAGGTTCAATCCTGTTTCGTTCGGCAGAGGGATAATTTTTTGAACCATGCCTTTGCCGTAAGTTCTTGTTCCGACAAGTTTTGCTTTATGGTAATCTTTCAGAGCCCCTGAGAGAATTTCGCTTGCAGAGGCTGAACCTCTGTCAACCAGCACAACAACAGGTTTGTTGATACCTAATTCAGTATCCTGTGCCTGAATATCATATCTGAATCCGTTTCGTCCAACTATGCTCACAAGATTCCCTTCCGGAATGAAAAGGTTTGCGATAAATATTGCGTTCGGTAATAATCCGCCTGTATTTCCGCGTAAATCTATTATCAAACCATCTGCACTTTTTGTTTTTTCAAGAGCTTCAAGAAATTCATTCGGAGTCGTTGTCCCAATAAAACTTGATATCTGTATGTAGCCGATATTTTTATCAACGGAACTTTTTACGGATTTAATTTTTATTTCTTTTCGTAAAACTTTTTTTGCAAATTTGTCGTTGTTTCTCAGAATTGTAAGCTGTACAAAGGTATTTTCGGGGCCTCTTACAAGGTTTGCGACTTCGGCAAGTGAAAGTCCGCTTGCATCTTTTCCGTCAATATCAAGAATAATATCGCCGGCTTGCAGGTTTGCATTCTGGGCGGGTGTCCCTTCTATAACGTTTATAATTTCCACTTTTCCTGCAATAGTTGCAATATTTACGCCTATACCGGAAATTTTGGCATTAATTGAGGTATTTTGATCGGAGTATTCCTGTTTTGTCATATATCTGGAATAAGGATCATTCAGACTTGCAAGGATTGTATCTGCCGCGACTTTTACATCAGAATCTGTTTTTATTTTTCCTCTGTAACGATCTTTCCAATATTGCCATGTCTGATGATTCAGTGTTGAGTCATAATAATTGTTTTTTATCTGCGACCAAACATCATCAAATAATTTTTGCGAAGAAACATAATCTTTATTCACAAGTTCTTCGTCTGTCGAATAAAGCGGATTATTATTGGTCATGACAAACACGTTTAAACCGATGAGTGCCAGTATGACTGCTGAAAATATTAATAATTCTTTTCTCTTCATACGAATATTTAACATCAATTTTTACGTATAATCAATATACTTTTTAAGTAACCTTATTTATCAATACAAAACATATTAAATGTTAAAAAATGTAAAAATGAATTTAAAAGGGTTAGAATTCAATTATAATGCCTCATAGGATGGGATAGGATGGGGTGGCGGTATAGCAATTATTTAGGCAGCAAATACTTTATATAAACATAAGCAAAGTGTGCTTAACACGAGAAGTATTAGAAAGGAGAATTTAGATGCTTGAAGGAATTAACGGCTTAGGCGGAGTTAACGGTAACTCAAAAAGTCAAAAGGCTGCACAATCAGCAGGACAAGAAAGTTTGAATTCGGTGTTTGGAACTAAATCTAACGATTTGTCACAAGTTTCCGACGGAAATGATGATTTGCGTTCATTATTCTTAGACGGAGGCGTAAAAAAGATTGTAACAACAATAAATGAAGATGGATCGAAAACAGAAAAGAGTTATGATAAAGACGGAAAATTAACTAAAGAAGTTGTGTATAAAGATGTAAACGGCGATGGAAAAGAAGATATTTATTCAGTAACGAATTTCTATGAAGCATACGATGATCCCGTAGAAGAAGGAAAACGCCATCCGGCAACAAGTATAAGCTTTATAGATGAAGACGGCGACGGGTATAATGATTCAAGAATTGAAAAAGAATATGATGAAAACGGTAAATTAAAGACCGAGACAAAATCATATGAAGAAGATATTAATGATGTGAAAAATCGTAAGCATATGCCTTGGGAGACTTACAACAGAAGAATGGATGTCCTTAATGGTGGTAGCTTGATGATGGGTTAACATAAATTTATAGTTAGGGAAGTTTTAGGAATTTAGACTTCCCTAGCTAAATTTATGGTGCAAATCAGTAAAATACTAAGTTTACTGTTATAATTCTTTATTCATGAAGAAATTTTTGTAGCGTAAATCCTTTTTATTAACCACAAGTCCGCATTTTGAACATGCAAGAATTGCTCCGGAACTGTCAACCGGCATGAATATATGTTCGCAATTCCTGCTGTCATCAAGTTCCGGAATTTCTTCAAGCGGATTTATTGCATTCTGTTTGTCATGCTCATCAAGAATTTCAAGAACTCTGTCTTTTTTTAAATATTTTACCAGCAGTTCAAAAAGATACATTTATAAATCAAATCCTTGAGGAAGAAGTTCATCCAGCTTTCGTACAATAATATCTTCTTTTCCCAGTGTAATTATATCCATACCATTTTCGGTTTCAAATTCGTGAAGAACCTGTCTGCATGCTCCGCAAGGAAGGCAGTCGTACATTTTGGGTGAATAAATTGCAATAGCCACAAATTTTTTTTCTCCGTCAGCTATAGCGGAACCTACAGCATTACGTTCTGCACAAATTGAAAGTCCGTAACTGGAATTTTCAAAATTACAGCCCTCATAAACTTTCCCGCCTTCAGTCAAAAGGCATGCTCCGACTTTAAATTTTGAGTATTTTGCGTAGGCATTTTTAGATACCTTTTTAGCTTTTTTCATTAATTCCTGGTATTCCATACAAGAGTTCTCCTTATTATATATTTTAGTCCGATTGGTTAAAAATATAATCGGTTAGTCGTATGAAAAAAATTGTGTTACAATATGTCTATGAAAAAATTATTTCATACGGTTATTTTGTTTTTAAGTTTAATATTATTATCGCCGGCAGCAAATGCACTTTCTTTTAATGTTGTTGTATTGCCTGCTGATTTGATGAATGTTTGCGATAATTATTACTGCTATCCGGAAGTATCTGAAATTATTGCAAATGACTTAATACAGTATTTTAACCGTACCGGCAGAATTAATTCCCCGTCACTGATAGAGGTTCGACGCAGGCTTGCTGCAAATCCGCAGTTAAGAACAGCGTTGCAGCAATCTTTAATAAAATACAGAAACAGCTCAAATATAGATTTTCATGTTTATAAGAAAGTTGCGGATTTGTTTTCTGCAAAATCAGTGCTTGTTGTGGCGAATACTGTAAATGTTGAGAATGCTTATGTAAAGCGGAATGTTTGGGAAATTTTGGAACTTGCAACGGCTCTTGATTTTACCTATCCGTTTTTTATGGAAACCGAGGCTGTTTTGCTAGATACATATAACGGGCTGGTTATGTGGAGCGGAAATTATTCAAAAAAAATCAGTGACAATAACGGTAATTTTTCCGCTCCAAAATCTTCACAGAGTTATTCAAAACTCGGTTTTATAGAATTTTATTCCGAAGATATTATTTCCAAAACAATAGGAGAGAATGTTGTTCTTAGATTTTTCCCGAAAACGATAAGTCCGATGGTTAATCCTAAAAATGTTAAGCCTACCGGTGAATTCTTGCGGTACGAGAGTAAAACACCGGCAATAAACCGTCCGGAAAGAGAAGAATTAAATCCTGATGCCGGCGGTTACGGTGAACTTATATTTGGAATTTAATACCGACGCGGTGTTATGGTTGGGGAAATACCTTTTTGAGGTCGTTGTACAGGATTTGTATATAAATTTTTATCTTTATTTTGTTCGTTTGGCTGGCTCAGACCGTTATCTACAGGAGCCTGTGCATCAAATTTTTTTTCAACACCTTCTCCTGACGATTTATTTAAATCAGGTTTCATCTCAACCTGTGTCGGGGTATTTGCTGCAATTTCCTTCAAAACAGAGCGTGTATCAAATGCCGCTATAATTACCACAAACATTACCGCGGCAAATATAAGAAAGTTTTTCATAAAATTTCTCCTTTCCGGCAATATTTTATTATTTAAAAAACGTGTATTAATGCTCCGAAAATCCGATATTTTATGGCAGATTACAAACTTGCACAATAATAAAAACAATGATAATATATTTACTGTGGAGATAAGTTAAAAAGAGGTTATTATGGCAAGATTAATAAGACCTACATGGGCTATCAGATGTGTTCAATCAGGATGTAAAACTTTGTTCGAAGTAGCAAAGCTTGAAGACGGCAAGCAGCAGGAAGTTGTTTGTCCGAATTGCGGTGAACACTATGTTTATCCTATAACGGAAGAAGACGAAAACAGATAAATGTTTAACGGTACTGATAAACGTTATAATCAGTATAGTGCGTTTTTAAAGCAAAAATTCGGCGTCAAGGTGTATAAGATTACTCTTGATGCCGGTTTTTCGTGTCCTAACAGAGATGGTACAATTTCGACGGGCGGCTGTATTTTTTGTGATGAAGGCGGTAGTTTTTCGCAGGCTCATTCAAATCTGTTATCAATAAAAGAACAAATTGATACAGGGATAGAAACACTATCCAAACGCTTTAAGGCTGAAAAGTTTATGTCATATTTTCAGGCCTATTCAAATACATACAAGCCTGTAAAGGAACTTGAGAAAATTTATAATTCTGCTTTGCGTAATGATAAGATTGTGGGGATTTCTATCGGAACCCGTCCGGATTGTGTCGATGACGAAAAGTTAGAACTCATTGCTTCATATAAGGACGATTATTATACATGGATTGAGTACGGGCTCCAGTCTATCCATGACAAAACTTTAAAAAGAATTAACCGCGGGCATAACTTTGATTGCTTTTTGAAAGCTTATGAAAAAACGAAAGAAAAAGGGATAAATGTCTGTGTTCACGTTATTTTCGGTTTGTGGGAAACTCACGATGAAATTATGCAAACTGCTCAAAAGCTTGCGGAATTGGAGGTTGACGGTGTGAAAATACATATGCTCTGTGCACTTAAAGATACAAAGCTTGCAAATATTTATGAAGCAGGTGGAGTTGATTTTATGAGTGAAGATGAGTATGTGGCGACAGTCTGTGACTTTTTGGAATATTTGCCGGAAAAAACACCGATTCACAGGCTTGCAGGTAACGGATTGAAAAAAAATCTTATTGCACCACGCTGGCTCGGGGCAAAGCTTGATTGTCTTAATAAAATAGACAGAGAGTTCTTGAGAAGGAATACGTATCAGGGCTGCCGGTTGGTTCAGGTTAAATCACAGCCTGTTTGATTTTATTAATTTAGCCGGTTTACATTTGTTATCTGCAGAAAAATAATATTTTGTATAAAAATTAGTGTATTTTTTACAATTACCCGATTGGGTGATATGCAAGGGTAAGAAAAAATAGTAAAATTTAAATAGATTTAAAAAGTA
>JADIND010000089.1 GCA_017694215.1 Candidatus Scatousia excrementipullorum
TCCCGTGCTGCCTGCGGTTTTCTATACGCGGAACAGCAACCAGAAGAGATGAATCATATTCGACACTGCCGTCAGTTTTTTTCCCGAGGAATTTTGCCGCAATTTCGTTTGTTTTATCAGTTATTTTTTCTGTCATATAAATTATGTTAGCACAAAAAATCCCGCTTAAAATTTAGGCGGGATTTTTATAAGATATTTTTAAAATCAATTACGCAATATCTTCATATGCCTGCGGATTGTTCAACAGGTCGTAATTAATTTCATTTTCGTTATCAGCGATTGCCGCAACAACGACAGCATCTGAAGCAACATTCACCAACGTTCTCATCATATCCGTAATTCTTTCGATAGTAAACAGGAATGCAAACCCTGCAACGAGCTGTTCAGGGCTTAATCCCATACCGTCAAGAATCAAAGCAATCGTAATCAATCCAGCACCAGGAATTCCGGCACAGGTGCTCGATGCAATAATTGCAAGAATTGCAATCTGGATAATTAAGAACGGAGTAAGAGCAACCCCGTAAGCCTGAGCAAGGAAAATTACAGCAACTGTCTGTAATAATGCAGTCCCGTCCATATTCAAAGTTGCTCCCAGCGGAAGCACAAAGCTGGAAATTTTATGTGAAATACCTCTCTTCTCACAACAAGCAATAGTTAAAGGCAAAGTCGCAGAAGAACTGGCCGTTCCGAAGGCAACCATCAAAGCCTCTGCCACTGCAGAATATAACATCCAGATATTTACTTTTGAGAAAAATTTCAAAAATAACGGATAAACTACAAAAAGCTGCAGTAAAAATCCGACAGCCAGCACCCCGAGATATTTTGAAATACTCATAAATATATCAACACCGAAACTTGAAACAGCACTTGCAGTCAAAGCAAATACGCCTGGAGCCGCAAGAAACATAATCCAATCTGTAATCTTCATTGTAGCTGCAAAAATTGATTCAAAAAACGAAACAACAGGTCTGTTCACATCTCCAACCTTTGCAAGAGCAACGGCAAACATAAGAACAAACACAATAATTGCAACCATATTGCCGTTAGCTAGAGCATTAAGAGGATTACTAGGAATAAAACCAAGGAATATATTTAAAATATTACCCTGCTGCTGTGCCATAGCGTTTGCAACCGTTGCCTGAACTTCACTTGCTGTATTGGCCGCAATATAATTAGCTGCACCGAGGCCAGGTTTACATATCAATGCGAGAATTGTACCGATGACAACCGCTGCAACAGTAATTATTCCGTAATAAAGAACCATTTTTGACCCGAATTTACCAAGCTGTTTATTGTCACCGATACTGGTAATCCCGATTACAATAGCCGAAACGACAAGCGGTATAACAACCATTTGAATTAATCTGATAAATACCTGCCCGATAAATGTCAATATCGTATTTACAATAGGAATAGTATGTGCATGGAGGAAAATTCCCACAATAATACCGGCAATAATACCGAAGAAAATATGCCAGTTCCTTTTAATGCCTAATCCTAATGCAATCAAAATCTGCATGTGTAACTTCATCAATTTATCCTCTTAATATATTTAAACACTGTAACTCAAATATTATATACCATGATATTTCAAATTTCAAACACTACGTATCCAAATCGGCAAAAAATCAACCAAGCACATTAGAAAAAAATAAAACAACGATGTTTTTACCGTCGTTTTATTTTTTTCTAAAATTATTATTTTCGTTTGCTTTTTACGCTTTTATATTTATACTTATAAACCTGTCGCAAAGCCTCAATATCTTTAGATGTCAAAGTTGTTTTAGAAAAATCAGAATTGCAGTTCATAACGCTGTTTTCATCAGAAATACATCTGACTCCGACAGCACGTCCTACAGCCTGCATTGCAATAGCCTGAAGTTTCTTTTTGGAAATTTTTGAGCCGTCAGCTTCTTTTGTGCGGATAACAATATCCACATACATATAAAAACCTCTGACATACTGATTGCGAAAACTTTTGCTCATTGTCATATCATTTATGTAATAATAACCGCCTTCAGGAATGTTATCCGCAAACTTGACTCTGATTTGAGCATTTTTTGCATATCCGGAGCTGTTTTTGTACAAAAATTTCAGAATATAATTTGAATTTGACTGCCAGGTTTTAAATGCATTCTGAACAATCTGAGCATTAGCAGCATTCTTGCCGTCATGCTGAATATACACGTTCACCGGAAAGAATGACCAACGCGGTGATGACAGGGCAAACGCACTGCCTGTTGTAATTAATAAGACCCCTAATAATAATAATAACTTTTTCATCATATTAATATTAAAACATGCAATAAAAAAAAATTGCTATTTGTTAAAAAATATTAATAAATGGAAAAATTCCGTTGCCATTTTATATTATTAATCGTGTAAGGTATTGAGTTTTTGCTTTATTTAAAGTATTCTTTTATATAAACGAATAAGGAGAGAAAAGTATATGCCTGTTGCTGAAACATTAAAAGAAATTAATGACGTTATAAAACAAGTAGCTGAATTCATCAAAACCGATGAAACAGTAAAACCTGATTTTGATGAGTACATAAAAACGATGGGTACAAAAGCCCATTCAACCGATTTTCAGGCAGCTTGTTTTAATTATATTTTTGAAAGAAGGCTGACTGAAGACAGAAAGTCGATTATTGAATTGTATCAGGAAAATGTAAAAAAGATTCCTGCGGATACAAAAAAGATATTGAAAGCATTAAAAAATTCGCTCTCATCGGTTTTTGAAATCAGAAGGATTACAAAAACCGGTTTTCAGCTATACAATATTATTAACGAAAAAGATTATGAAGTAACCTCTCTTGTAAAAATGACAACCTTCCGCGGAATGGGGCCGGGGCAGTATGTTGTAGCGAGAGTATTCTCTTTTGAAAAAACTTATTACCTTCTTGAAATTTCCGGAGTTCTTTCAACAACAAGAAGAGATGATGTTTACCGGTTTGCGGTTGCAAAAATAATCCAGAATCCTGAACTCGTTTATCTCGACAATCCGAAAAAAATGAAAGAAATTGAAAAGGATATCAAAGCTCTTTATGCAAAATTTACAGACTTTTTCGGTTCTGATGAAGTTATTACCACAAACAAATATGCTGATGATATTATCGGATTGTTTAACGATTATGCAGAAGGCGGAGAAAAGAAAG
>JADIND010000007.1 GCA_017694215.1 Candidatus Scatousia excrementipullorum
TTCCAGCTCAACCGGAGTTTCACGTCCAAAGATTGATACCATTGCACGGAGCTTAGCCTTATCCGGATAAACTTCTGTAATATCGCCGACAAATTCAGCAAACGGGCCGGAGATAATTCTGACTTTTTCACCAACTTTAACATCCATCTCAACTTTTTGAGTTTGAGTTGTTGAGCGGTGGATAATTTTCTTGATTTCGCTATCTTTTGCCGGTATCGGTTTCTTAGCAGAGCCTACAAATTTTGTAACGCCTGCAGTGTGTCTTACTACATACCAGCTGTCTTCATCCATAATCATTTCAACAAGAACATAGCCAGGGAAGATTTTTTCTTCACGTTCCTGTTTTTTCCCGCCTTTCATCTGGGTGACTGTTTTTTGAGGAACTTCAACACGGAAGATTTTTTCACCCATATTCATATATTCAATACGTTTTTCAAGGTTCACTTTTACTTTATTTTCATGACCCGAGTATGTGTGAACAATGTACCAGCGTTTTTGATTTTTCTTAGCTTTTTTAGCTTCTTCTTTAGCTTGTTCTTCTGCAGCTGCCGCTTCTTTTTCTGCCTGAATATCTTCGTTCAGCTGTTCTTCCATTGATTTTTCTTTTTTAGTCATAAGCCACCTTATCTTTTATTTTTCCTGCAAATATCGGGGTTTGCGGTTATTTGATTAAACCAAATATACTTTTAAAGATTATATCCATCAAATATACGGCAACCGTAAATACAAATACAATAATAATAACGAAAACAGTTTCTGTTATTACTTGTTTTCTTTCAGGCCAATTTATCTTACCCCATTCGGTTCTTACACCTCTGAAGTAAGTTTGTATTGAATTTACTATTTGCTGTACTTTCGGATCCATTGTTATTTCCTTTTTCTTTTAAAAATCGCGCCCTGAAGGACTCGAACCCTCGACATCCGGTTTTGGAGACCGACGTTCTACCAACTGAACTAAGGACGCAAATAAGATGTTCGGCTGACAGAAGGCAAGAAGACAAGC
This sequence comes from Candidatus Scatousia excrementipullorum, assembly GCA_017694215.1. Taxonomy (GTDB): domain Bacteria; phylum Cyanobacteriota; class Vampirovibrionia; order Gastranaerophilales; family Gastranaerophilaceae; genus Scatousia; species Scatousia excrementipullorum. The sequence goes on from JADIND010000007.1 coordinate 1,004, forward strand.
TAATTAAAATACATGGCCTCTTGACCTTTTGACATCCGGACTTCTTTATTTTGTTTCCTTGTGGTTGGTGTGTTTTTTACATTTAGGGCAATACTTGCTTAATTCAAGTCTTTCCTTAATGTTTTTCTTGTTTTTTACTGTTGTGTAGTTTCTTTCTTTGCAGTCTTCACAAGCAAGAACTACCATTCTGTCATTTTTTCCTTTGATACCCATTTTCTGTATTTCCTTTTTTGTTTTTATTAAATTTTACTTTATTTTGTCCTATCTAAAATAGAATGTGATAACGTTACACATTCTATCTAAATCGGCTTATGTTTTTATAATACTCCAAACAAAATAAAAAGCAAACAAATTGTAAACAAACAATAAGAATTTGCATTAAAAAAAGACCGTCTTTAAAACGGTCTTTTTGAGTATTTGATAAAAATTTATTTTAAGCTGTAATTGGTGCTTGACGAATAATTTGAGTCATAATCGCTGTAGGATGAAGTTCTGAGCTGTTCCATATAAACCTGACCGTTTTTAACGATTTGCTGCTGCTGGGCAAGATTTTTTTCAAGGTTAGTGAGAACCTGTTCTGCGTATAACTCGGCACCTTCTTTGGTTTTTAAAGCATCCTGGGCTGCCTGCATTCTGATGTTATCGGCATCTTCCAGAGCTTTTCTTTTTAATTCTTCACATTCTTCCTGAACCTGATTTCTGATTCTTATGCCTTCTCTTTCTACAGCTTTAATAAAATCGGCTTCAGAAAGTTTTCTGTCTGCTTCAGCCTGAGCATCGGCTACAATTTTTTCCGCTTTTTGCTGGGCTTCCATCTGCAATTCATCTCTGCGTCTGAGGAATGCTCGTGCTTCCTGAACTTCTACCGGCAGTGATGCATATATTCTGTCAATTAAAGTTTCTATTTCTTTTGGTTTTACTACTACATATCTTCCGGGAATTATCGGAAAACTTTCGTCTATCGACAATTCCAGCATTTTTAATAAATCAAATACTCCATTTTGCTGCATGGTTCTACATATACCTTTCTTAATAATATCATTCTACATAAGCGTAAAATGTTTGTCAAATAATTATCTTTTATTTTAAGATAAGTTACGCGATTTTAAGAATTCATAAACCGGTTCGGGAACAAATTTTGAGATATCCCCGTTATTTATAAAGATTTCTTTAATAGTGCTGGAGGATATAAAATTATATTTCGGTTTGGTTGTAAGAAAAACTGTTTTTATATCACTGCATAATGCACTGTTGGCCTGAGAAAGCTGTAATTCGTATTCAAAGTCGGACACTGCACGCAGTCCTCTGATTAAGATTTGGGCATTTTTTCTTTTTGCATATTCAATAGTGAGTCCGTCGAAACTGTCGACTTCAACGTTGTCAATATCTTTAACGCTTTCTCTGATTAGTTTTACGCGTTCATCAACGGTGAGAAATCCTTTCTTTTCGGAATTTTTGGCAACTGCAATAATTACTTTATCAAAAATTCCGGCACCTGTTTTTAAAATATCCAGATGCCCTTTTGTAATCGGGTCAAAACTACCGGGATATATTGCTATTTTCATAAAAAATCCTTTCTGTTGTATATATTATAATACAAATATTTTTTTGTATAAAGACGATAGTTAAGTGAGAAGTGTAGGAGAAAAATAAATAGGATATTCCGAAACATTAACAGCTGATGCCGTAGAAATTTGACCCTGTTCAGAGTATCTTCTTATTTACAGGTTGTTTTCATGTAATATTATTTATATGGTAATTTATAAATATGGTTACAAGTGCGTATATTCATATTCCTTTTTGTAAATCAAAATGCAGATATTGTTCATTTGTGTCATATCCTGATTTGAGTTTTAAAGAACGGTATTTAAAGTCTTTAAATGAGGAAATTAATTATTACTATAAACAGGAGCCGCTAAAAACTCTCTATATAGGCGGCGGAACTCCGTCGGTTCTTAAACCGGAAGAAATTGCCGGTATTGTCAATTTATTTTCTTTTGCTGCTAATCCCGAAATTACAGTTGAACTTAATCCGGAAACACTCATTCCGGAATATTTTAAAGTATTAAAAAATGCCGGAGTTAACAGAATAAGTCTGGGGTGTCAGACTTTTAACGATGAAATATTAAAACTTATTGCACGTCGTCATAATTCACAACAGGTTAAAGATGTAGTGAAAGCTGCTCAAGAGTGCGGTTTTGATAATATAAACCTTGATTTTATTTATGGTCTGCCTTCTCAAAGCATGAGCGATTTTATAAATGATTTAAATACGGCACTGACTCTCGGTGTTTCGCATATTTCTTTGTACGGATTGAAAATTGAGGATGGCTGTTATTTTTATTCCAATCCGCCAGAAAATCTTCCTGATGAAGATATGCAGGCCGATATGTATTTGAAAGCAATAGAAATTCTTGAAAATGCGGGTTTTAATCACTACGAAATCAGTAATTTTGCAAAAGATGATTATTATTCCCGTCATAATCTTAATTACTGGGATAATGCACAATACTATGGATTCGGCATTGCTGCTCACGGCTATGTCGGCGGGGTAAGGTATTCAAATTTTACGGATTTTGAAAATTATTTCAAAAATCCTTTAGAGCATGCCATAAGACATGAGGTTTCTTTGTATGAAAAACTTGAAGAAGAAATTTTTCTCGGTTTCAGGAGGATGAACGGTTTAAGTATTGAGTGCATTAACAAAAAATTTAATATTGACTTTGAAAAAAAATATGCAGCAATTCTGGAAAAATACGAAAAATACGGTTATCTAATAAAAACGCAAAACGGATATAAACTTTCAAATGAGGGGATTTTGATAAGTAATAGTATTCTTGCGGAATTTTTAAATTAAAAAGCCCTGTAAATTTTTACAGAGCTTTTATTATTATATGAAAAGAGTCATGTTATAACTATGCAAATATAGCTTTTGCAGTATCTTCAGCTGTAGCGGCTGCATCTGCTGCTGCATCAGCTGCAGGTTTTGTCGCATTTTCTGCTGCGTTAGCTGCTTCTTTGGCACCTTTACCTTTGAATAAGTTTAAAACCGGGCTAATCATTTTTTCGTCAATCCAGTTTCCGGCTTCTGCAAGTTTTTTTATAAATGAGTTGCTGCTTTCGGTTGTTATAATATTACCTTTTTTTAATCCGTACAGAGCAAGACCTGCGACAACAATACCAGCAATAATACCGCCGATAATTTTGCCTGCTTTACCTTTTTTTGCCGGTGCGGCTTCTGCTGCAGGCTGATTGACTGCCGGTTGGGCAGTTGCTGTATCAGCGTTTGGCTTTGTTGAAAATTTGCCTTCGCTTTGAATTAATTTTTGAAAATCTTCGGTAGACATTCCGGAAGCGGCTGTAGGCTGCTGACCTCTGAAACTCACACCTGATACTGCACTTAACATGAGATGACCTCCTTTTACTTCACACTAAAACTTATACCTATATAAAACGACTGACAAATTAATTTTGTCATCAACCGGAGTTTTTTACAATAATTGTTACAAAAATTTACAAAAATTTTGGAATATTTTTTTTAGATGTGTCATCTATATTGTCAGGAGGAGAAAATAATGAGCATGGAACAGGAAACTTTAATTTACGTAGAAGAGAATGACAAATCGGAAGCAAGAATACTTGCACAAAGCTTTGCGAAAAAGGAAATTAAAAGCAGAGCTTACATAAACGCACTCGGGGCGGAACTGGGCATGAAATATCTTGCCCTGGAAAATATAACCGGTTCAAGATTATATAATATGCATTCAGTACATAGAATTCTTGAAGAATTCGATATTTCGGATATTATGCTTAATAATATTCATATTGATGTCCGTGTGGTTTTTGACGAAAATTATATCTTTGTTCCGAAATCTCATTTTGAATATGATATTCTTCCGGATATTTATTTTGTACTTTTACTTTCGGAAGATCAGTCCCATGCTGCATTTTTAGGTTTCTTTGAACCAAAATTAATTAATAAAAATAACCAGAATAAAGATTATTATTTTATTGAAAAAGAAAAACTGACACCTCCTTCAGGTTTAAAATCTTTTATTGAAAATTTCAAAGGTAATACAACGCATTCACTTTCTGCTGTTGAAAATGAAAAGGCCGAATTTTTAATGCTTTCTATGACGGATCAGAATATTACTGTCGATGAAACAAAAGAATTGTTGAAAATGTTGCAGAAAAGTGCGGATTTGAGAGATAAATTTATTGAATTTGAAAATTTTGAATTGCTTGCATATAAAGCAGAACATTCACCTTATGTTACTATTCCTGAAACAATAACAAAAGACGAAGTGCTTGATACGACCATTGACGATTTGAAATCTGTTGATTCGGATGAAGCAGGTGCTGAGAATCTTGAATTTTCTGCAGAAGAGGGTATTTCTGTAGAAAATCTTGAGCTTAATGCAGAATCCGGAGATTTGGAAATCGGTGATATTGAACTTGGTGATATTGATACGAGCACAGTCACAGATACTGCAGATGTGCTTGATACGGTTGAAGATATTGCACAAACTGTTGAATCCGTACAGGAAGTTGAAGAGTCGGGAGAATTGGCTGCAGGTGCCGCAGCGGCAGGTACTGTTGCAGCTGCAGGTGAAGTGATTGCAGATACCGTTGAAGAAGCTCTTGAAAATGCGGTTGATATGCTGGAAAGTGATAATATCGTTCCGGAACCTGAACAAAATAATGCTCCGGATGAAATACTAACGGCAAGTATTGATGATTTGTCGGATTTTAATTCGGACGATTTGTCAGAATTATCAACAGATGAAAGTTCAACAGATATAAACGTTTCTGTTGATATGTCCGGTGGAGATTCCGGTATGGCAGATATGGATCAGCTTACGGCAAAAGCAAGTGCAGGAAATTTCTCGGAGGCATCTCTGGATGACTTTATGGCGGATGACAACAGTTCTGACGGAGAAGATTTAATAAGTGTAGAAACATTGCAGGAAGAAACAGCACGCAGAAAAGGGCTGCTACCTTCTATTGATGATGAATCAATTCTTGAAAGCAGTCTGGATTTTTCAAAAGTTGAAGCTGTTCCTCAGATTAATGAAGCGGATTTGAGAGCCGGCATGGAAACGGTTGATATCTCCGGATTTGATTCAATAGCTCCGGAAGTTCGTCTGGAAGAGGGTTCTACTCAGCAAGATGACGTTCTTGATATCTCCGATGTTGAAACAAAGCCTAATAATTTTGGTGCTAATATCAGCGAGACTATAGAGTTTAACAATATTCAACAGGTGGATAATTCTTGCGAAAACCAGACTAATAAACAAAATACTGCACCAACCGCAAATCTTGATGATTTTGGAGCTCTGGAACCGTTGAACAGCGGTAATGACGGAATGTTTATTGATGATTTGGATAATATGGATTTATCTCTCGGGGCTGCTCCTGCTCCGGCGACATCTAATAAACCTGCAGTGAAAAAACCGGCAACACCTATGGATGTTGATTTGAGCGGTTTTCAATCTCTTGATATGGAATCCTTCTCATATGTGCCGCTTGCTGAAGCTCAAAAAGATACAAGTATTCCTATTGAAAAGGAAGAAGAAGACCTTGCAAAAGTTTTACTCGGCAATGCTTCACTTAGCGGGCTTGACTCAATTCCAGATTTTGACGGTGCACCTCATACGCAAAATGATATTTTTGAAGAACAAAATGAATCGGTTCAGGATAAAACAGTGCATGTTCCAAAAGGTAGTCTTGCTGATGAACCACTGGGAGAGCCTGAAATGTTATCTTTTGATTTTGATGCTCCGAAACCGGCACCTTCAGCCGCACCGGCTGCAGCTCCGGCGGATGGAATCCGGCAGGCTGTACCTGCAGAAGCAGAACTAAATACTGTTGAAGAACCTGAAGTTCAGAAAATTGCAGATTTACAGGCTGTTCAGCAGCAGGATTCGCTTGAACAGGTTCCGGAAACAATGGATTCTGTTGAAACACTCAGTGTGGATGATATTGTAGATTCGCCGGAAGAATCAAACGTAGATGTTGATATGATTTCAAAAGCTGTAGACATGGATGTTGCCCAGGATGCTCAAATGGCTCAAGCTGCAGAAGCTGCTCAGGATGTACAACCGGCAGAAGATTCCGCTGACGATATGTCTTTTGAAGATATTTCGCTGGATGATTTGTCACAGCTTACAGCCGATAACGGATTTTTTGATAATTCACAGCCGTCTGTAAATCCTGTCCCTCCTCAAACTCAGTCTGTACCGGCTGCGGCCGCCACGGCTGAATCAAATGTGGTTCCGGTAAGTGCGTCTTCTTCGGCCGGTTCTGACATGCCTAATAATGGAAATTCCGATTTGACCATGCTTTTTGAAGAATCGCAAAAATCACTTTCGGATGATGTTATTGATGAAAATTACAGAGCTGTTGAAACGAGCGGTTTTGTTCCATCTTTACCTCATCTTCCGGAAAGACAATCCGGCGGAAAAGGAAAACTAATCGGTGCTGCCGTATTTGTTGCTTTAATTGTAGCAGGGACTTTCTTCGGCTTGAGTATGAAAAATAAAAACGAACTTGCCGATGTTGAAGCAATTTCGCAACCGGTTCCGGAAAATACAGAACTGCCGCCGGTTCCTGGTACAGAACAGCCGGTTCAGAGCGAAGGAGAAAATACCAATATTGAAGCTAACGCACCGGAAGTTATTGATATGCCGCAAAATCAGGCTGAACCTACAAACGTTAAAAAAGAGGCTCCAAAGGATAATAAAGTTACGGGAGCCAAACCTGTTAACCCTGAAGGTTCTATAATGTCTGTCAAGAAGTTGTCATGGGAATTGCCGGATTATCTTTCCTACAGTCAGGAAATGAAAAAATATCTACAAACTGCCGGCAGAAGTATTAAACTGACATTGACAAGCGATTTGCTTCTCACTTCGGAATATGCTTATTCAAATCAGGTTAAAGTTTCTATGAAACTATCTAAAGACGGTAATCTAACAGATTCAAAAATTGTAACTTCCAGCGGTTCAAAAGAAATAGACGATATTGTGTTACAAACTGTTAAAGAAACATTGAATGTCGTAAAACCGCCACAGGGTGAGGTTCCGACCCCTGATTACAGTTTGGGGCTTATCATTAATTTCTAAGTATGATATAATTCTGTAAGATAAGGAAATAAATACGTGGAATTGACTCAGGATAAAATAGAGCTGATTGAAAAATTAATCAGAAACGATAGAAAGTTCGTTAATAACGAAGATTTGTACGAAGATTTTTTTAATGAAATGTGCAAGCGTTCCATGCCGATTGTAAATACAATAACATCGGACGCTACGCTGGAGGCGTATTTAAGAAAAATCGCAACAACAAGTATTATTAACGTTCTGAAAGACTCCGGCAGATTGAGAAGAACCCGTGAGGGCTATTCTTCAGTCAAAAGTGTTCCGCTGGAAGATAATAACCATGGAAATGAGACAACCGTAAATTATTCCAATGCTAAAATTCAATACAATATCGTAGATTTTGAAAGTAATCCGGAAGACCTTGCGGTTAAAAACGAAATCTTGCAGAAAGTTATTGATGCTTTATATTCTATAAATAACGCTGAACCGGATAAACAATATTTAAGAATTTATAAGTTAAGATACGATGAAGGCATGACTCAAAAAGAAATTGCTCAGGAATTGAATCTTTCTCAGGCAGAAATATCTAAAAGATTGTTTAAATTGATGGAAAAGGTTAAAAAAGCGTTTAACTAATCGGGATTCTAACAATGAAGTGTCCAATTTGTAAAAAGACAATTCCGGACAATACGCTTAAATGTCCATACTGCAAAACCAGAACAGGTTTAATCTGTAAAAATTGTCATACTGTAAATACTATTTTTGATATTGTTTGCAGGAAGTGCGGAGAAGAAATTCTTAAGCTCTGTCCTGAATGCAGTTGTGTCAATTTCCCGAATGCTAAAAAGTGCAGGAATTGCGGTTTTACTTTTAACGAACCGGTAAAAGTCCGTGCTGTTACACCTGAAACAATTAACCCTCTTGAATTTCCGGCAAAATTTGTTTCACAAAAAATAGCAAAAAACATGCTGGAAAGAGGACTTGTATCAAATAAAAAGATTTTTTCATTAAGCGGGGTAAGAGGACTGGGCAAAAGCGTCGTTGTTTCTCAGGTGATGGCGGATTTGAAAGAGAGTGAATTTATCTGGTTTTACGGTAAATGCACTCCTATTACCCAGCTTACGCCGGGCGGACTTATTCAGGATATTTTGTTGAATCTTTTTAATCTTCCGAATTTTTGCCTGAATAGTTTGAAATTTAAAAAAGATGCAACCAGATTTTTCCAGAATGAATTTCCTTATCTTTCTTACAGCGAAGTTCTGGATTTTTTGAATTTTTTGTATCCTGCAAAATTTGGTGTGTTTGAAGATTTGATGATTAACAAAAATAAAACGTTTGATTTTCTCAATAAAATTTTCGATAATATAGTTTATAACAGTAAATTTGTTTTTGTTATTGACAATTTTGATAATATAGACGGATTTTCTTATGAATTTTTGAACAGTTTTATAAGAAAAGATAATGTATGGGACAATCTCAAACTTTTGTTAATTTATAATGAAGCAAAACCTGCGAAAGGTTTTTTTAATTTTCAGGATGCAACAAAAAGCGTTTATCTTGATGTAAGTCTTGCCCCTTTTGAACCTGAAGAAATGATAGAATTTGTTCAGCGTAAGAAATCAGAGGTTGAAAATTTCCCGAAACTTAATGATACTGAAAACCGTGCAATGTTTGTAAACTGTAAGGGTAATCCCGCTTATCTTGAGCAGGCTCTTGCTCTTAAACTGGATTGTGTGACTGCAGGTGTTGATTTTGTGCCGCCGCGTAGTTATCAGGATTTGATTGCCGCCAGACTTAATATTCTGAAAGATGCACACAAAACCGCATACGTAACTCTCATTGCTTCTGCTGTTCTCGGAGATAAAATTAATCTTAATTTGATAAAACAAATTTTTGAATTTACGGATAATCAGTTTGAGGAAATTATTGAATATCTGGAAAAACTTAATTTTGTTTCACCGTTGAACGATATTTTTTACAGATTTAAGGATTTATTGTTGTGGGAAACCATTATGA
>JADIND010000090.1 GCA_017694215.1 Candidatus Scatousia excrementipullorum
ATTCTGCTCATTGTTTTCTCCTTTTTTTATACTAAAGCATATGATTGTCATTATTTTACTTCCTGAATTATACATTAAAATTTTAATAATTTCAATAACTAACCCCGTATATTTATATTTTACGAATGAAAAACAGGCAAAAAGATAAATAATTAATATTGTAAAGGAAAAGCTTATGAATTACTTGAGAATATTTTTGGTTTTTGCTGCGATAAGCACAAATATGCTGGTAATATCCCCCGTATTCAGTGCTGATTATGCAAACGATGAACAAATAAATATCACGGTTTATGAGTCAATAAATCCGGCAATAGTATCAATAGAAGCCGACATAGATGACGGAGTATCCGCCGGAACCGGTTGTATCGTGACCTCTGACGGGCTTATACTAACCGGGTCGCATGTTATTGAAGGCGGACATAACATTGAAGTTACAACATACAACGGACAGGTTTACAAAGCTCAGATAGTATCTAAAATGGGTAAAAACAAAGATCTTGCACTTATAAAAATTACGCCTAAAAAACCGCTTCAAACAATAAAATTCGGAGATTCCTCAACCTGTAAAGTAGGTCAGAAAGTTCTTGCAATAGGCAACCCTTTTGGATTCTCCGGAACGCTAACACAGGGAATTATTTCAAGAATAGATTACACAAAAAACAAAATACAAACAGATGCAGCAATTAATCCCGGATGTTCCGGAGGCCCACTGCTGAATTCAGCCGGAGAAGTTATCGGGATTAACCAGTCAATATACAATCCGGATAATAATATATCAAATATCGGAATAGGTTTTGCAATCCCTATAAACGATGCAAAAAAATTCATTCAGTTAGCTCAAATTGACAAAAAATAACCCCTTACTGCCGTTTTACATGAAACGGCAGTTTTATATAAGTTTCCAAAGATAGGATTGTACGCATTCAGAATATTTAAAATGTTTTACCTGTTTCCGCCACCCAAACTTCACTTAATGTAATATTATTTAACCTTTAAATAAATAAAAATTATTTCGTGGTATATTAATGGAATAAGGAGGATAGTATGACTGAGTATTATTTTATGAACGGGGAATATGTAGAAGCTGAAAAAGCAGTTATCCCTGTCAGAACACATGCTTTTTTATACGGTACCGCAGTTTTTGAAGGTATCAGAGCTTACTGGAACGAAGAAGAAAAACAGTTATACGTTTTCAGGGCTAAAGAGCATTACGAAAGACTTGAAAGAAGTGCTAAAATTATGTATATGGAATGCCCTTATACAGTTGATGAGTGCTGTGAAATAACTAAAAAATTAATGGCTAAAAATGAGTACAAACAAGACGCATATATGCGTCCGACATTGTACAAATCAGCACAAAAAGTAGGTCCGGGTCTTTATGATAACGAAGACTCCTTTATGATTGTTTCAAACAAAATGGGAGATTATATTGATACTTCTAAAGGATTAAAAGTTTGTGTTTCAAGCTGGAGAAGAAACAGCGACAACGCTATTCCTCCTAGAGCAAAAGTTGCAGGAGCTTATGCAAATTCAGCTTTAATAAAAACAGATGCACACAATGCAGGTTTCGACGACGCTGTTGTACTGGATGAAGAAGGCAGAGTAACGGAAGGTTCCGCAATGAATCTGTTCCTCGTTCAAAACGGGAAACTTGTTACAACAATGAAAACTGATAACATACTTGTCGGTGTTACAAGAAATACTATTATTGAAATAGCTAAAAATGAACTCGGCATTGAAACAGAAGAAAGAGCAATCGACAGAACCGAACTTTATATCTCTGATGAAGCCTTCTACTGCGGAACAGGTGCTCAAATCAGCCCTATTACGGAAATCGACAATAGAAAACTCGGAGACGGTAAAGTCGGACCGGTAGTTTCAAAACTTCAAAAACTTTACTTTGATGTTGTAAGAGGCAAAGTCGCAAAATACAAACACTGGTGCATGCCGGTTTACTAAACATAATTTTAAGGCGGGGATTCTCCCCGCCGCTTAATAAATAAAAAAGATGATTAAATTTTTTGGTCTATGCGTTCAAAATTTAATAAGAAGTTTGAAATATCTGTTCACCGGACAGATGAGGTTTGAATCCGTAATAACACAGGCTGTTTCAATCGGATATGATTCTTTACCGATTTCATTGATTATCGCTTTTATTGCCGCTGCAGTAATTGCAATTCAGGTTGCAAAACAGTTCCTGATGACAGGTGCGGAAGCTTATATCGGCGGAACAATCGCTATTGTTATGATAAGAGAAATCGCACCAGGTTTTGTTGCCCTTGCTATCGGAGCCCGGGCCGGAACTGCGATTTCTGCGGAAATAGCAAACATGCAGGTTACATCTCAGGTTGATGCAATAAAAACCCTGAAAGTCGACCCCGTCGGTTATTATTTTACACCAAGACTAGCTGCTGCAGCAATAACAGTACCGATGGTTGTTTTGCTCGCTGAAATCGTGGGGGTTGCCGGCGGTCTGCTGGTTTCTAAACTCACAATAGGTCTGCATCCTAACAGATATATGTATTCAGTATGGGCATGGCTTGCGACAAAAGATATTTACATAAGTTTGTTAAAAGCCTCTGTTTTCGGGATTCTAATAGCACTTGTATGTGCAACACAGGGTTACGAAACCAAAGGCGGAGCAAAAGAAGTCGGAACTTCCACCACTCAAGCCGCAATACTCTCTACTATTTATATTCTTTTTGCAGATTTTATAATTAATTTAATTTTCTATATCGCAAAATAAAGATTTCTGCCTCTAATTTAATTAGACCAGATATTTCTGCAGAGTAGTCTTATCAAAAACTTCAATACTCTCCTGTGAATGAATAAATATCATACAGCTTAAAAGAGATTTCAGAGTTTCAAAATCGGAAAATGCCATTTTATTCCGCAAATCTTCCATGTTATTTGCCAGAAATTCCATGATAATAATCTTATTATCAAAAACCAGACCTGAAAAGTAATCAAAAATTTCTTTAGTCTTAACACCTTCAAGATAAATGATATCAGGGGATTGGAACTCGATAAATCTTGACGCTTTATCCATATTAAAACTTACATTTTCATTAAGTTCACACTGATTTACACCTTTTAAATTGTATTTTGCAATACTTTCAAGAGTCATAATATTTTTGTTTTTATATCTTGAAGCTATTTCCAAAAGAAGGGAATAAATAATATGAGTTTTTCCGCTTAAAGGAGAACCGCAAACAAGTATAATACCCGGTTCACTCAATGCATTATTAATTGTCTTAAGCTGATTTTCAGTCTTTATAATTGAAGATAACTTTTTAGGCGGTTTATAAATTTTGAGAAAGATTCTCTCGCCCATAATGGTAGGGAATGTGGAAACACTTGCAATTAAATCGATATCATCAACTTTAAACGACAATTTTCCAAGCTGCGGAACTTCGGAAACTGAAGGGTCGAGTTCTGCAAGAGTTTTTAATTTTGCAATAAATGATGAAATTAAAACATTAGGAATAGTACCTTTACCGTTAATTTCGCCGTTTAGTTTAAAATTCACAACTAAGCCTGAATCTTCATGCTGAAAAGTAATTTCATGAACATTTTCCAAAATTGCCTGTTTAAGAATTGCACGAATAATTTTTTGAATATGATTATCGCTCAAATCTTCGCTATGGAGCTCTTCTCTCCAGTCAAAATTTATATATTCACTATTGGTGTATATTTCACCTACTGTAATATCAGTTTTATAATATTCGTCAATCTTTTTCAAAATACTTGCTTCCGTAGCAATAACAGGTTCAATAGAACATTCCGCAGATTCAATTATTCTGTCTATTGCAAATAAATCCAGAGGATCGGCCATTGCAACAGTCAGAGTATCTTCAATTTTAAACAGCGGAATAATCCTGTATTTTTTTGCATCGGAAAAATTTATAAACTTAAGACAATTTTTATCAAGAGTATAATCTTCCAGATTGACAGATGGGATATGCAGCTTGCTTTCAAGAAATTTTATAATTGTCTCCTCTGTTAAAATTCCTGAATTTATAAGAGCCTGACCAATATTAATATTTTGAGCGGAGGCAATTTCCTCTGCCTGTTCAATGGTTTCGTAAGGGACAAGACCGGCTCTGACTAAATCGTATTTAAGTTTTTCTAATGTTTTGTTTGTAACAGCTTCCATAAAATGCCTATTTCAAATATTCATTAACTTTTTTGACAACATCTTCCAGTTCAAAAGGTTTTGTAATATATTCATCAGCCCCTGTTTCTTCTCCGATAAGTTTGTCCTCTTCCTGTGTACGGGCAGTAATCATCAGAATCGGAATATTTTTATATTTATTATCAAACTTCAAAAGACGGCTGATTTTATACCCGTTAATCTTCGGCATCATAACATCCAGAATAATCAAATCCGGCATAATTTCTTTAGCCAGTCTAAGCCCGTCCTCGCCGTTATAAGCACAGTAGCAGGTATAATCTTCTACTTCAAGAACAAATTTAAGGCTTTCAACAATATCTTGTTCATCATCTACAATGAGAATCTTTTTCATAATTTCCCCTAATCTTAATAAAACAAATAAAATTCGTTCGTAATTTCATTATAACATATCAAAACACATCTTCTAATATATTACAATTTGTAAAAAGTGAACAATATGAAGGCAAATTAGAGTATTCACGTGTTTTATGAAAGTTAAAAAGAAATATAGGAGAAATCATTATGTTTGGGAAATTAGGCAGAAAAGCTATTCAAGAAGCTGCTCAAAAGATATCAAAAGAAAAACCTGTTTACAGATTTAACGAAACCTTTCAAACAATGGGTGCTCAGGTCAGACCTGCCGACACCAGAACTCCGGGACAGGTTCTTGCGACAATGGAAGACCTTGCAAAAAGGAATCCTGATATCGCAGAATTTATGACAGAACTTAAAAAGATGAATCCGGAACATCAAAAACTTGCAGCAGATACAATGGAACTTGCAAGAATGCATGAAATGCTTCCAATAAATATAAATATGAACAAGAAAAATCCTCAAACAGGGAAATCAATACTTCAAGCGGTATTGGATATTTTACCTAAAGCTTCAAAGGAAAATCCGGCAGTAATTGATTTTACAAAAGAGGTTATTAACAATACTGATATAAGAACAGCAAAGTATTTTCTTGCAAGTTTTCCGGATAATGCCTTAAAATCAGAATTTGCAGAACACATTAAAGCATCAATTCCTATGGTAAAAGACATTGCTGAACAAACCCTCAAAGGCGGCTATACAATGGATTTCAGCAAACAACAGAATTTTATGGATTTCATTGCCACTTTAATTAACAGAGAATCAAAACCAGAGAAAATTGCACTACTGCCGAAATTAACAAAAGTAGCCGATGAACTACCGGGTGAAAATATGCTGTATCTTGACAGTTTTATACGCTCCAATACACCTGTTGCACAGGTTGAAAAGAATATGGAAACCGTAAAAGATGTTGCTGAAATGATGCACAAAGAAGGAAAATCATTTGATATTGTCGGCTTTTTAAACAAAAATGTCAATTTGGAATAACATAATTTCGTAACATTATGTAAATATATATTCAAATAATCTAAAGTTTTTGCAAAAACCTCCGATGTATATTTTGTAGAGGTTAGACAAAAATGTACGATAATTACTATACAAAATATGAAGATGCCAAATATTTCATTAATGAAAAGACTGCAGAAGAGATTTGTCAAAAGCTTTTAAATGACGTCAAAAATAAAAATATGACGGCAGAAAAGTATGCATACCTTTCAAAAGCTTATACATATATGCAGGACGACAAACATGCCCTTGAAACAGCAAAAATGGCAGTAAGGCTGGATAAAACTTATGCTTACGGATATATCAGGCTTGCTTTTACATACGGCAGGCTCGGAAAACGTAAAAAAGCAGAAAAATATGCACTTATAGCAGAAGAATTAGGGGCGGATAACTGGATTATCAGCTCATTTCTGATAAATATTTATGCCTGGCTTGAATATGTTGAAAAGGTTGATGAGCTTCTTTATAAACTTGAAAATCTAAACATTAATAGTGCGGATTACTACTATGCACTGGGATTTGCATTTGGATGCAAACAGATTGCCGAGTACGAAAAATCTCTTTATTGTTTTAAAAAAGCGGAAGAACAAGGCTACAAAAATTATTACGATCTTATTTACAAATTGATGGTACTTTTCGGCAAACTCGGCGATGCTGAGAATACCGAAATTTATCTCAACAAATGTCTGGAGTACGGAGAAAATGAGGATTTGCTTGAGAGAAAAATCTTACTTGCTTTATACAAAGAGACTCCGGACGAAGCTCTTAATGATATGAGGCGTTATTACAGAATTACCGAGTCTAAACAGGACGCGTTAGTTTATCTTTCTAAAGCATATCAGATTAAAGGTCAGTACGACAGAGCATTAAAGTATTTAAATTTTGCTCTTGCAACAACTGAACCTACTTTGTTCCTTTATTACAGAATGGGTAATCTATATGAAACAAGAAAAGATTTCAAAAATGCATTAATGTGTTATAAAAAAGCATT
>JADIND010000091.1 GCA_017694215.1 Candidatus Scatousia excrementipullorum
TTTGTTATTCTGAAACATTAACCGTGGCGGCAGACGAAAATCGTCACTATTCAGAATCTCTTTTGCTCTGTAGCAACACAGTTGCAGCTCCTGCCTGCAATCTACACCTTCTAAACTACCCAAAAACTCAAGCGGAGAGCTTAAATCAGTTTGCCCCCCCCCCGAAAACCAAAGCTATACTTGACTTTTCCATCTTTCTCTCCTTCTTCGTTTATTTTTTAATTACTTTTTTAGTATAACGTATTTTTAATTCTATTGCAAGTAAAAGAAAGCTATTAACTTTCTATTTCAAATAGGCTTCTACATTTGAATTATAATATAGTTATAGATAAGTAAACTTAAAGACGTATTTTTATGGAAATACGCCTTTAAGTTTGTAATTATTTAATTTTCGTATCTATGCTGGGAATACTCTCGTCCGCCAAGCTCTTTATCTATAAGATATAATATTGATTTGTCAGAGCCGAACATCTTTAATTTCTTTATTACTTCATATACATTAGCTTCTTCCTCAACCTGTTCGGCTATATACCAGTCTATAAAGTTTCTTGTCGCTAAATCACACTCATCTTCACTCATAGATGCAACAGAATTTATAGCGGCAGTAACACTTTTTTCATGTTCATATATCTTTTCAAATACCTGCATAGGTTCATTGAAATTTGTTTCGGGAATATCAATCTGATTGAATTCTACCCTGCCGTTTCTGGCTATCAGATAATCAAACAGTATCATCCCGTGATCTACTTCTTCGCGAGCCTGAACCTTTGTCCAATTAGAAAATCCTTTAAGACCAATTTCATCAAAATAAGCAGACATAGCAAGATATAAATAAGCGGAATAGAATTCTTTATTAATTTGTGCATTTAATATGTCCTCTACTTTTTTATTTATCATTGTTTCCCTCCCATAATCCGTGTATGTTACAATATTCAAGAGCTTTGTACTTATCAGCAGCCTCTTTTATCAACATTTTCGGTTCTTGCTGAGGATACAGATAATGTAGTTTCATACTATTTTTATCTTCCGAAATACATTCTATAAACATTATGTAATGTTCATTTTCCATAGGGTGAGGAGTGGAACCTACCCTGATTTCCTCTCCGTTCTCTGTTTTTACAAAAACCGGAACATGTTTTTCGTTTGCGTTTTCATCATTTTTCTTAGGCGTCATATGGTTCATAGGCTGCCCGCAGCAAACCAGCTCACCTTCGCCTTCCAAAATAACCTGAACAACATTTCCGCAAACTTCACATTTATAAAGCTGTAATCGTTCTGTCATAGATTTCTTTCCTTTCAGAATTGAGAATATATTCAAAACGCCCCGAAAACATTACGCTTTTTACTTAATCCAACTGTCGTAACAAATCTTTACAAACGGGTTAAAAAATTTTGATTCATGAGTTACAATAACTGTATGAGGGTCAGTAGTGTTTTAGGATTAAATGGTGCTATACATGCACCAAAAACGAACAGTGAACACGTTTTGAGCGAATTTGCATATCTGCCGAAACGTAATCACAAGCACGAATTCATCACACCGAATAATTTTAAAAAATTATTGGTGGGATTGGGGGCTATCGCGGTTGCCGTTACACTTTCAAGAATTAAAGCTCCTATAAGTAAACAACCGTTGGACTTACTGAATATTTTGTGTTAGGATATTTTTAAGCCGTGTTCCACGGGGAATTGCAATCCCTTGACCCGAAGCTTATGCGGGGTGCAGAGCCTGTTGTGAGGGTTCTTCGGAGGGTATTGATAATTGTATTATTGTTGACGTTTAAATTTATGGCGGCGTAAGCTGTCGAACCGTGTCAGGATGGAAACATAGCAGCACTAAGACAATCCTTGCGGGTGTCATACATTTAAAAAGAGATAATGCAATTAAAGATATTGTTCGAAAAATTCGATAGACAGAGACACGGCATTTTTATGCAGCCAGTGAATTTAAGTATTTTTCATTATTTTTAAGCGTGTTTTCTGTTGCAACGATTGAATATACCGGTTTGGTCGAGAATATGTAGTTTGCCGTATTATTAATATCTTCAACCGTTATTGAATCTATCAAATCAATAAGTTGATTTTCTCTTGTCAAACCGTAAGGAGTATCAAGAGAATATGCAAGGGTATGACATTTTCCGGCTCCACTTGAATTTTGAGAAAGCAGTGCTGATTTCAGTGACAATTTTGCACTTTCCAGTTCTTCCGGCGTAACTTTTTCGGTTCTTAATTTTTCAACATGTTTCTTAAATCCTTCTATGGATTTTTCAACATTCTCATAACTTATTTCACCGGTATCTTTGTTCTCTGTTGTCGTTCCGATAGAAAGAACAAGGGCTTTGGAATTGTGGGAATTATCAAGATATGAGTGGACCGAATATGCGAGGTGTTGTTTTTCCCGCAAATCATTGAATAACCGCGACGAAGGTCCTCCGCCAAGAATTGTATTTAATAATTCCAGTGCAACCGTATCTTTTATATTACCATTGATTTTAAATTTATAGGCCATTAAAATATCAGCCTGATTTTTGTTATGAGTATCAGTCAAAACTTTTGAAGATTCTACGGGTTTGTAATCATCATAGAGTTTTGAATTAAAATCTTTAACCTGCGGACATCTTCCTATTTCTGCAAAAATTGTATTCATAAGCATCGGGTTCTGTCTGAGCGGAGCAGAAATAACAAACGAACCCTTTGCCTGCGAGAGAATCATTGCATAGAGATTTTTTACATCATCAAGAGTAACTTTATCAATATTATCAAGAATTTCCTGATTTGAAATACCTGCGAGATGACCTTTATAAATCTCTGAATTCAATTTGTCGGAAGGTGTTTTCTCCGCCCGCAAAATATCATCTCTAATATAAGCTTTTACTTCTTCAAGAACTTCATCATTAAATCTCGGGTTATACAAAACCTCCATAGCCGAGGCAAGGGCTTTTTGAATATCGTTACAATCTGCAGACGCACAGCAGTCAATCAGATTTTCGCCTACACTGAAACTTAAACCTATATCATCCTTGTTCATATCATCGGTAAACTGTTCTTCTGTACGAAATTTTGAACCTTGATTTAAGATTTTGTTCAGAACAAATGCTGTTGCAGGATTTTGCGTAGTAACAGGATTTTCGGTTTTGAAAGACATTATAAAAGAAGAATTTCTTGTTGGAATATTGCTTGTCACAATCCTGAAATTATTCGGCATTTTAAATTCATTCACTTCATTCATATTTATTGCTGTTTTATGTTTGGAACCCGTAAAAGAAACAGCATTGTGATTTTTGGAAATAGTTTCAGCAGTTGCTGTATCAGGATGAACAACCGTAATTGCCGCCTTATTCAGGTCAAGATATTTTCTTGCTGTATTAACAATATCCTGCGGCGTAATCTGTGAAATTATATTTTCAAATTCAGTAATTGAAGCCAGGTTATCTTCGAGCATTGCTTTTCCGACCATCTCGTTAATTGCTCCGGAATATTCAAAACTGCCGGAAAAATAATTTAGAAGTTTTTTCTTAACCATATTCATCTCATCAGGTGTCGGAAGATAATTTGAGCGTCTGTTAATTTCTTTATAAACAGCTTTTAAAAATTTTTCACTGTTTTCTTCACTCATATCGGAATTAAGAATAATCGCACGTTTTGATGAAGGTTTTGTACCCATTTTCTCACAACTTGTAAAAATTGAGGTATTCAACGGTTTCAAATCTTTCTTTAACTCTGTGGAATTGTCCATAAGAACAAAGAGAGCCTGCGTCAAAATTCTGTCTTTTGTATTATTGTTTTCCGGTCCGGCAAACCCCATTGCAACAATCGCGGAAGTTGCTTTGTCAGAGATTAAATCTTTTCTCACAGTCTTTTGAAGTTCTTTAACCGGTTCATTGTATTGAGGCTGTGAAGGAGTTTTTGTTGAAGTAAAGTACTTTGAGATAAGCTTTATAGTTTCATCCGGGTTAACCTCACCCGTCACAACAGTAACCATATTTGCAGGATAATAATTTCTGTTGAAATACTCTTCAACATCTTTTTTCGTAAGATTAGTGATATTTTTAGTAGATCCTCCGATTAAATCAGGAGAATCCGACTCATACCCGAACAAATCCCGCAATGTCTGCATAACTGCAATATTTTCAGGTGATGAAGTAATCATATTGATTTCTGAATTCACTATACCTTTTTCTTTTTCCAGCATATCAGAGGCAAAACGCGGAGTTTGAATCATTGAAGCATGAATTTTTATTTTCTTTTCCAAATCACCGTCATTCAAAAGATGAGAGCCTATAAAATAATTAGTTTCAGCAAAACCTGTTGAGGCATTTGTAACAGCACCCATTTTATCGGTTGTGGCAAAAAATTCTCCTGCCTCCAGCCCGTCCGAACCGTTAAAGAGATTATGCTCAATATAATGGCTTATCCCTCTTATATTGTCAAACTCATTCATGGAACCGGCATTAACATAAGTTTCCACATAAGTTTTAACTCCATCTTTCGGGATAACAACAACTCTTTGTCCGTTTGCCATTTTATACATATGGGCTTTTGTTCCGTAAGGCAGATTTAATTCGCCTATTTTGGCGTAAGCCATAGGAACTTTTACCGAATAATCTTTTGTAACTTCCGGCATTGATGTAACCGGAGCATTAACCGTACCTCCTTTAAATGCCGGTTTCATTTCCGTTTTTTGTTGAGTATTCTCGTTTTTTATTCCCTGAATTTGAATCGGATTAATTTTCAACATTAAACTTTCTACCTGATTTTCCTATATTAATATAAAAACAAAACGGCAGAAAAAATTGCTAAAAATAAAAAACAATTTAATGATATATATCAGACAAAATTTTTAAATCATCCTCAATATCACCACGGGTAATCGTCAGGAATTTCCCAGTTGTTAAGCTGGATTATCTTGGTGCAGTAAGCACAGTTTGTACACCCTTTATAACAGCCCCACGTACCGCCCGAGGTTAAACTTGCCTCATTTCCGTTCCAGTTAAAGGTATATGGTTCAATAAAATTTAAACTTTTTCTTGAATGATTACCGTCTGAATTGTATTTTGCAAACTGAAATTGAAAGCTGTTTCTTGGATTTGTCTGCATTTTTCCGTTTGCAAAATAAATTAAATCTCCGCCATTACCATCTATATGCATCCATATTAAACCGCCGTTTACCATATGAAAACATATACCCTGCTGTACATTATCATATCCTCCAACTACTGCTTCTGTCTGACAATCGCTTACATCTTGAGTCTTCATATACGGAAACAAATATTCATCCAGCCATTCTCTCATTTGAACAAACGAATAACTTGTACCGGATTTTATCCAGTCCTGAAAACTTCCCCCGTGCTCGACCTGCACCATTTTGAATGCATTATTTATGGTTGTATTAAAGACTTTTAACTGGTTTTCAACAACTTTTTTCTGCACATTGGTTATTACCGTCGGCAGTGTCATTGCTGCAACCACACCGATTATGCCGAGCGTTATAAGAACTTCCGCAAGCGTAAACGCTGCCTTTCTCTTTTTGAAACCCTCCGGCACTTCCGTGCCACTTCCCTTACTAATGGAGGCTTGGTTTTCCATCACCCGCAATGGGAAAGGGCTAGGGTGAGGGGTTAATACTGTATAAGTTCCTGAAACAAATTCAGGATGACATGACTCTTTACCCTCTCTCTTTGGGAGAGGGTTGAATTGCTTAATGAACTTTGTGAATTTAGCAATTCGGGTGAGGGTAAACTTCCTTAAACCCTCCGGCACCTCTGTGCCGCATCCATTACAAAGGAAACTTTCGGATTCTATATTCTTTAAATTACCTAAAAACTCAAGCGGAGAGCTTAAATC
>JADIND010000092.1 GCA_017694215.1 Candidatus Scatousia excrementipullorum
AGAGACCCCGCGTTGAGGTTGTAAAAACCCAGAGCCGTCTTGAAATTGTAAGGAAAGCTCCGCGTCCGCAGGAAGGCTCTGCTACAGCTGCAAAACCTCCTTATAAAAAAGATTCTGACGGAAAGAAATTCCCTCCGAGAGGTTCAAGACCGGAAGGTGAAAGAGGTAAAAAAACATTCCCGCCAAAAGACGGACAGGACGGGAAACCATCATCTGCAGTAAAACGTCCGGAAAGACCTGACGGTGTTAAAAAGCCTATCCAGCGTCATATTATTTCACAGGATATTTACGAAAATAAAGGCTCCGGTAAAAAACGCTCCGATAACAGAAAAAAAGATAAAGATTTTAATTCGAAAAAAGAAGAGCAGGAAAGAATTTCATTAGAAAAAGCTGCAGCACAAAAACATAAGAAAAAAGTCCATAAAGATGAAGAAGTAAAAGAAGTAACTTCAATCGTTGTAAACCATGCAATGACTATTTCAGAGCTTTCCGAAAAAATTCAGAAAACTCCTGCTGAAATAGTTAAGTTTCTTATGATGAACGGTATTATAGCCACAATTAACCAGCTTATTGATGTTGATGTTATCAAAAAAATCTGTGCTGAATACAATCTTGAAGTTCTTGACGAAGATTTGGACGCTTATATTGAAGAAGAACTTGAAAAAGAGCAGGAAAAGAAAGCTCTTAGTGAAGTTGATAAAAAATTACTTAAAAAACGGGCTCCGGTAGTTAGTATTATGGGTCACGTTGACCACGGTAAGACAACATTGCTTGACAGTATCAGAGCATCAAAACATAAAATTGTAGCAACCGAAGTCGGCGGAATTACACAGTCAATCGGTGCATATACCGTTTATCTCGACAATAATAAAGAGAAAAAGATTGTTTTTGTTGACACTCCGGGGCACGAAGCGTTTACGGAAATGCGTGCAAGAGGTGCAAAAGCTACAGATATTGCAATTCTTGTAGTTGCCGCGGATGACGGTATTATGCCGCAGACAATAGAGGCTATTAACCACGCAAAAGCCGCTGATGTACCGATTATTGTAGCTGTTAACAAAATCGATAAACCGGGTGCAAACCCTGACAAAATTTTACAGCAGTTAACCGAACACGGTCTTGTGCCGGAAGAATGGGGCGGTGATACTATTACGGTTAAGGTTTCCGCACTGCAGGGTACCGGTATTGATGAACTTCTTGAATATATTCTGCTTGTTGCGGATATTCAGGATCTTAAAGCTAATCCGAAGGCAGAAGCATCAGGTGTTGTTATTGAAGCCAATCTGGATAAGGGTAAAGGCCCTGTTGCAACTTTGCTTGTTCAAAACGGTACACTGAGAATAGGCAACTGCGTTGTTGTCGGAACAGCCTGCGGCCGTGTAAGAGCATTGTTATCCGACAGCGGTGAAAAAATTCAAAAAGCTGAACCTTCAACCCCTGTGGAAATCCTCGGACTTACGGAAGTTCCGCAGGCAGGTGACAGATTTGAAGTTGTTAAGAACGAAAAAGAAATGAAAGCAATCGTTGAAAAACGTAAAGAAAAAGAACGTGATAAACGATTAGAGGCAATGCTCCCTGCTCATATACGCCGTGAAGCAGTTGCTGGTGATGACAATATTCCGCAGCTTAATTTGATTATTAAAGCTAATACTCACGGTGCAGCCGAAGCGGTTTCTCAGGCTATTGCCCAGCTTGAATCAAAAGAAATTACAACAAAAATTATTCATGTCGGCGTCGGAGATATTTCGGAAGCTGATGTAATGCTTGCATCCGCATCCGGAGCATTGATTTTAGGTTTCACAGTTAAAACAGATCATAACGCCGCCGCTGCAGCTGACAGAGAAGGTGTTACCATTAAAACCTATGATATTATCTATCAAATTCTTGAAGATATGGAAAAAACAATGCTTTCACTTCTTCAGCCTGAAATTAAAGAAGTCGAACTCGGAAAAGCAGAAGTCCGTCAGGTGTTTACAATAGGCAAGACTACAAAAATTGCCGGATGTTATGTTACTGAAGGTAAGATTGTAAGAAGTAAAGCCGCAAGATTGCTGCGTAACGGTCAGGAAATTTTCAAGGGTGCAATCGACCAGCTTAAACGTTTCAAAGACGACGTTAAAGAAGTCGCACAAGGTTTTGAATGCGGTATTTCATTCAGCAAATGGAATGATATTGAAGTCGGCGACATCATAGAAGTTTCAACAACAGAAGAAATTGAACGTGATAGTCTGTAATTAATGTTACCATGGATAGTCATCTTTTATTGTCCATCCGTCTTTCATTATTTTATCAGCACAGGTGTATCCTCCGCCCCAAGAACCTGCTTCACTGACAGTTCCGCATTCTCGTTCACCCGCATAATAGCTAAGAGGTGTAACTTTATTTTGAGATTTGTTAATTGAAAACCAGAAAACATCTCGTCCGGCTTTATTCGGTTTTTGCGGTCCGTTTAAATCGACAATAATATTATTACTCATATCCACTCTGATGAAAATATTATCGGTAGTTATTAAATCAAACCCGACGGTTATACTTAATTTTTGATTCCCCTCCAGGTCATACCATGGCGATCCGTTAACGCTTGAAAATGGTCCCTTATATCCGTATTTTTTGTATAAATCTGCATCATAATACCTGTCAAATTTTACAGGACCTTTTGCAATTTGTATATATGGTTTCCAATATTTATTATAATATTTTTCACAATTATCTTTTTCATCATAAAAAGAATCCAAACTATTCATATCACCATATTCAGCAACACCCCTTTCGGCAACTTGAGATATGATGGAGTAAGCTCTTTTAAGTTTTACAACAGTTATATATTTTTCATAATTTCCGATTAAATTGGGAATGGTTAGAGCTGCAACAATGCCGATT
This sequence comes from Candidatus Scatousia excrementipullorum, assembly GCA_017694215.1. Lineage (GTDB taxonomy): Bacteria > Cyanobacteriota > Vampirovibrionia > Gastranaerophilales > Gastranaerophilaceae > Scatousia > Scatousia excrementipullorum. Next base: position 2,881 of record JADIND010000092.1, read on the forward strand.
ATTCCAAGAGTAATTAAAACTTCCGCAAGGGTAAAACCTTTTTTCATATATATCCTCATATGTTAATGTCTGTCAAATATTTTTAATATTCAATGAATAATATTCATAATTATAACATAATTTCATAAATTATCAATATAGCTAATATAATCAATATATGGATACGCGTGATGAAGTTAAAATAATGCTGACATCAAAAAGAATGACTATGACTGAACTTGCTCTAAAAATGAGCGAATTATCCGGCAAAAATTATTCGCAAAGTTTAATATCTCATAAATTAAAAAGTGACTCGCTTCGTTATTCTGAAATGAAGTTAATATGTAAAATACTCGGCTATAGAATTTATATTGACTTTGATGAAATTCGTTTGGGAAAGTGATTCTTATATCAATCTGATTAAGTAAGGTAGTAATGTTGATGTCCTTTTCAGCTTCACAATAAAATTCTAATCTGCAGCCATCACGGTAATGCAATTTTGAATAAAAAATCGCTTTTCGCAGCCATTCAAAAGATTTTTTAGGTCTTTCGGAATGTCGTGTTTAATACCCGATTAAACTTCACCTTTTATTTATTATACGTCGTAAATACTTGTGATGTATAGAAAAATCTGCTAAAATCATCTTATGAATGAACTTGTGGAAAATCTTAAAGAACTCGGGCTTAACAGTTATGAGGCAAAAGTCTATATAGCACTTTTAAAAAAATATCCTGCAACTGGTTATGAAGTGAGCAAGCTTGCGGATATTCCGCAGGCAAGAGCTTACGATACTTTAAAAGCTCTGGAATCCGCTCATATAGTTACTTCTTCCAATACAAAACCCGTAACCTACACACCGATTAAGCCGAAAGAATTAACAAAACGTTTCAGAAGAAAAATAACATCTACGCTTGATTATCTTGAAAAAAAACTTCCGAACGTAAAAGATAATTACACAGAACCTCTCTTGAGTATTTACGGCGAATTTTCAATTCGTGAAAAGATTATTGAAATAATTAAAAATGCACGCAAAGAAATCTTTATGGAAATCTGGTCACAGGATTTTAAACATTTTGAATCTTATCTTTTTGATGCATATAACAGAGGTCTTGATATTAAAATTGTGGGCTATGACAATTTTACCTGTAATTTCGGAACCGTGTTCCGCCACTATAACGGCAGAGAAATTGAATACGCTCTCGGCGGAAAGATGATATTTATTACGGCAGATAATCAGGAAGGTTTGTTCGGGAAAATAGAAAACAAAAAACAGCAAAATCCGGATGTTTTATGGACCAAAAATGAAGATATTGTATTTTTGATAAAAGAATTTATAATCCACGATATGTATTTGATTGATATATCCGAACAGTTCCCGGAACAGCTCAAATACTTCTATGGTGCAGGTTTAAAACGGCTTAAAGATAAGGTTCTCGGAGGAACAGATTTCTATAAAGTACACTAAAAATTTGCAAAGTTACAAACACGGATTATTTAGGCAGGTTTTTAAAGTAATCTTTTTCTGTAACTGCTTTGTATGTGCATCCAATGCCGTTTATAGTATGAATGCTTGTTAAAGAGCAATAGTTTTGTCCGTCGTAAAGTGTTCCTTTTGCCCCCATAGGCAAAAGTTTTCCCTCCGGCATAATCTGAAACGTAAATAAATCATGCCCCCAGCGATTTGGTTTTTTATACAGACCATTAACATCAACAGAAATAAACAAGTCTTCGCCCTGTGTTGCATTTTCAACGAAAATAAACATTCCATCAACAATCATTTCCTGCCCGTCGTCAAAATTAAAATTGTCTAACGGATTGTTGTTATATGTATGATACCGGAGGCTTGTTCCGTAAGGTTCACAATCGTCAAGTCCGCAATCTTTGTATTTTTTGAAATATTTTTTAAATACAGCCATGAATCGCTGATTTGAATAGTTAATGCCATTAACAACCTGCCCTTCATCATAACTCATCTGATTATATGCAGTTTGTAAAACAGAATATGCCTTTTTAAGACCGGTCTGTAATTCTTTGGCTCTGGTTTGATTTATCAAAGCGGGCAGAGTCATTGACGCAACAACGCCGATTATACCGAGTGTAATCAGCACTTCAGCCAGTGTAAAAGCGTTATTTTCCGGTTTAAGTCTTTCCATTTATACCTTCTATTAACTAATCCAACAAGTTATTGGTATATATGCAATGATATTAGCGTATATACCAAGATTTGTCAATCCTGAAAATATCTAATTAAAATATTTATATGATAAAAATTCGCCTGAGAGAGTTAATGTGGGAAAAAAATATTTCGGCCGTTGAAATTCAGCGGGAAACAGGAATTCATGCAACAACTATCTCAAAGATTATTAATGGTAAACATTTTAATTTCGGGCTGGAAACAGTTGATAAGCTTTGTGATGTATTAGACTGCAGAATTCAGGATTTACTGGTATATGAGAGAATAAATAAGTAAAGTGTGAGTGTGCAGGTTGGAAATAAATAAAACCGGTTGGGCTTTAGGTACGTCAATAAACTTGTTGCCGTTACTACAAAGAGATTCTGAACGGTCGTAATTTCCGTGAGCCGCCGCGGTTAACGTTTCAGAATGACATGAGAAAAAATCCCCCTTCTCTTCTCCCTTTACAAAAAGGAGGCTAAGTCTTTGCTGTCCTTTTTATCTCTTTGAGTTTCTTTTTCAAATTTTCGGTTATTCGTTTTGCCATTTTTTAGCATCAAATTTTAAATCTTTCACATTAATTTTTAACGACTCAAGGTACGGTTTAAATTTGCCAAGCAGCTGTGTCTTTTTCAACATTAATTCCTGTGCTATAACCGAATTTTCGCAGGCTATCACCATAATCCCTCCGCCGAGCATTGAATATGGCTTTGATTTTGCCGCAAACTTTGCTCCGGCAACCTTTGACCAGAATTTATAGAGATTTGAACGGGTCATTGCACGTTTAAACTCCTTCTCTTCAAGAAGTTTCGCTATAATTTCATCAGTACTTGTAAAATCTGTATACAGGATTTTTTTCAAATTTTGCACTCCGTATTATTTGTGCTAATATATAAAAATGGATTGCACTCAATTAAATAATATCATAAAGTCGGGTAAAAACATATTAATTGTTTCTCATTTAAATCCGGACGGAGATACTTTAGGCTCAATGTGCGGCTTGTATTCGGCTATAAAAGATAATTTTAAGAAAAAAGCCGATATGCTTGTGATTTCTCATGTGCCTGCTGTTTACAAGTTTCTGCCTTATATAAATGAGGCTAAATCTCTGGAGGATTATGACAAATCCAGAGAGTATAATGTTGTAATAAATGTTGATGTTGCGGCTTATGACAGGATGGCAGGAGCTTCCGTGCTTTTTGAAAAAGCCGAACATAAGATAAATATTGACCATCACAAAACCAATAACGGTTATGCGGAATTTAACTTTATTGATGCAGAAGCAAGTTCAACCGGTGAACTTTTGCTTTCTTTAATGCATGAAATGAATTGGAAAATTACACCTGAAACAGCCAAATGTCTTTATACCGCAATCCTTACGGATACCGGCTCTTTCAGATTTGATAATACAACTTCAAAAAGTTTCGCGGCAGTTGCGGAGCTTGTAAAAATCGGAGTTAAGCCTGCTGAAATTTACAAAAATGTCTACGAAAATGATTCTAAAGGGCTTGTGTTGTTTCAGGCAAACGCAGTAAGTAATGCGGTTTTTGAAAATGATAATAAAATAGTTTATACTATTGTTTATAAAAAAGATATAGAAAAATTTAACGCTGGTGATGACTGCACTGAAGGTTTGACCGAAAAACTGCGGGCAATTTCAACAACGGAAGTTGCTTTTACGGTAAAAGAAATCAGTTCTAATATGTCAAAAATTTCAATGCGGAGCAAAAATGTTGACGTTGCAAAAATTTGTTCGACATTCGGAGGCGGAGGACATAGTCTTGCCGCAGGATGTGTGATAAAATCTTCAATTAAAGATTCCGTAAAAAAAATATTGGAAGAAATTAAAAAATACGAATTATGAAAAATTTAAAGGAGAAATTTCAAGGTTTCTATAGAGCTATGAAAAGGCTTGTCATCTCCGTAATCGAAAATGACTTTTACGGTATGGCGTCAGAGATGGGGTTTATGATGGTTATCGGCATATTCCCGTTTATGCTTTTTTTGACTGCTGTTTTTGGCTGGATGGGAAACAAGTCTTTAATGGATCCGGTTTTGATATTTCTTTCAAATATAATGCCGGAGCAGGCAATGAATTTAATCAATACGGTTTTGTCAGAAGCAATGATTTTTTCTCACGGCGGCTTGATGGCGATAATCGGTGTATGTGTTACCATAATTCTTTCAACAAACGCTATGGCTGTTGTGTTGAAGGGGCTTAACAGGGCTTATAAAGTTGAAGAAACAAGAAATTTTGTTTATACGAGAATTCTTTCTTTGATAATGGTTTTTGTTGATACAATGGTTTTATTTTTGACGATAAACCTTATCATTTTCGGTAAACTTATTATAAACTTTTTTATGACGCATTTTCATATGTCAAAGACTGTCGCGATTACATTATTGACTTTGCGTTGGCCGGTTGCATTTGCGGCATTGTATTTAATGGCATTTTTAAGTTATTACATACTGCCTGATTTACGCGGGAACGAGAAATTCAAAAGAACGAGTGCATTGCCCGGAACATTTTTCTTTTGTATATTCTGGCTTGTAGGTTCGTGGGGATTTTCTGTTTATGTTAACAACCTGAAAACTTATAACATGGTTTACGGAACTATCGGAGCGTTTGCAGTATTAATGGTATGGCTTTATTATACGTCTGTTCTTATTTTGATAGGAGGAGAGATAAATTCGCAGGTTTACAATAAACTGAATGAAAAAGCACGTGAAATTCAAGCCGATTTGGATGCCCTGCGGAAGAAAACCGGCGATAATAAAAAATAATCAGGAACTGTTTTTTAGCGGCAATATAATATTAGACTATTTTACAAACGGAAGAATTTTCAGTCCTTGTTTTGATTTTTCAGGATGATTGTCCGGCAGTTCATAACATTTAATGCAGCGGGCCTCATAAGTTTCATCACCGCCAATCATAATGAGCGGAGAGTTTTTGTCTGCAGGTTTGCCGTCGATTAATCGCTGGGTTCTGGTGGCATGCTCGCAGCCGCATTTCATACAAACGGCATGAAGTTTATCAACTTTTGTCGCAATACACATCAATTCAGGCATATGTCCAAACGGTTCTGCTTTAAAATCAAGCTCAAGTCCTGTTCCGATAACTTTTTTGCCTTCATTCATAAGTTTTGAGATAACTTTTGTAATATTTCCGTCAAAAAACTGCAATTCGTCAATCGCAATAACTTCATCATCAGGTTTTACAAAAGATAAAATCTGGATGGAATGTTTTACTTTTATAGCATCAAGCCATAAGCCGTTGCGGGATTCAATATAATCACCTTTTGTTCTTGTATCTACATCAGGTGAAATAACTTTAACCTTTTTCTTTGCGATAATACAGCGTCTGACACGTCTTAAAAGTTCTTCTGTTTTGCCGCAGCTCATTGGTCCCGTAATCAGTTCAAAACTATAACCTTCCATGATTTCTCCCATTACCCGTTAATATTTAAAATTATTGTTCAAGAAATTTTTTATTGTATTCTCTACATTTTTTATTATAAGACTTAATTGGGTTTTTGAAAATTAAAAGTAACAAAAACTTTACGTAAATAAACGCAAGAGTTGTAAGCGGACTCGACCCGAAATTTCAAACACTATGTCATCCTGAAAGCGTAGAAAAATCAGTTGAGCCTTTTTAGTAATGTAGGTTTTGGTAATCTCTGATTACCGAAACATTTTTGTTGTGGTAAATTTTAATTTACCACAACCTACAGACTCACCCCAGCCCTCACCTGCAAGGGGCGAGAGAATATTATGCCTCCCTCGTAAGGGAGGTGGCACGAAGTGCCGGAGGGTTTTCCGACACTCCGCAATCGTACAGCAGCCGCGGTTAATGTTTCAGAATGACATGAAAAAATCCCCTTCCATTTCCCCCTTTACAAAAGGGGGCTAAGGCTCTGCGGCACTTTTTTATTATATCCGCCCCCTCTCCCTAACCCTCTCCTCAAAAAAGGGGGGAGGGAGTCTGGTAGCATGTAAGTTGAACATACATGCCTAACAATGAAACTTAAAACATAAAGTTGTATGAAATTATTGTCATCAAAATATATTTCCACTATAATTTTTTCAGGGAATGTGAGGTGTATTATGAATTTGGAAAATATAAAAAAAGTTGATCCGCTTGTCGCAGAACAGATTGAGTTGGAATTGAAAAGACAACAGGAAACAATAGAGCTTATTGCAAGCGAAAATATAACTTCAAAAGCAGTTATGGAGGCTGCGGGAAGCGTTTTAACCAACAAATACGCAGAAGGTAAACCTCACAAAAGATTTTATAACGGCTGTGAACACGTTGACGTGATAGAAGAACTGGCTCAAAAAAGGGCATGCGAGCTTTTCGGGGTTGACCATGCCAATGTTCAGCCGCACAGCGGTGCACAGGCGAATATGGCTGTGTTTATGTACTGCTTAAAACCGGGTGATAAAGTTCTGGGTATGGATTTGTCAAACGGCGGTCACCTTTCTCACGGTTCACCGGTGAATTTTTCAGGATTGTATTTTGATGTGAAAAGTTACGGCGTCGATGAAAACGGCAATATCGATTATGACAACGTAAGAAAAATGGCTCATGAACATAAACCGAAACTTATCATATGCGGAGCAAGCAATTATTCAAAAATTATAGATTTTAAAAAGTTTAGAGAAATTGCTGATGAAGTCGGAGCCTATCTGCTTGCTGATATTGCACATATTGCCGGACTTGTTGTTGCGGGTCTTCACCCGTCACCTGCACCTTATGCGGATTTTGTGACAACAACTACTCACAAATCTCTAAGAGGCCCGAGAGGCGGTATAACTATGTGCAAAGCTGAACATGCTGCCGGAATTGACAAAGCAATTTTTCCCGGAATACAGGGAGGTCCTCTGGAACACATTATTGCAGCAAAGGCTGTAGCTCTTTTAGAGGCTTCAAAACCGGAGTTCAAAGAATATGCAAAACAGATTATTAAAAACGCAAAAGCACTTGCTCAAGGGCTTATGGATGAAGGAATGGACATTGTTGGAGGAATGACAGAAAACCACCTTATGACACTTGATTTGAGAAAAACCGGCAAAACCGGAAAAGATATGGCAAATGTTCTGGAAAAAGTCGGAATTACCGCAAATAAAAACACGGTTCCGAATGATCCTCAAAGTCCTTTTGTAACATCAGGTATAAGACTAGGCACACCTGCCGTTACAACAAGAGGTTTTAAAGAAGATGACATGGTAGAAGTTGCAAAAATTATAGCTTCCGCAATCTATGCATCGGATAACGAACAAGGGTTGCAAAACCTTAGAGAACGTTCTCTCAAACTCTGTAAAAAATATCCGCTATATGCAGATTAAATAATAAATATCAGTAAAAGGATAAATCAGGGATGATTATTAAATTAACACATGCTCATATTATCGGTACTATAATTGCATATATTTTCGGTGTATTTCTGGTGCCGCTTGTTATAAATTTTTCAAAAAAAGAAGGTCTTGTTGACCTGCCGAATGAACGAAAAATTCACACAACCCCGATATCAAGAATAGGCGGTGTTGCAATCTGGACAAGTACAATGCTGACATTCTTATGTCTGGTATTTTTGAGTTACTATCCTTACGGCAGTCTGCTTTCGGGAATTCTTCTCGGAAGCTCTTTAATGTTTTTGCTCGGGCTGGTTGATGATATTTATAATCTTGATGCAAAATTCAAGCTTTTTATACAAATAGCAATCGCAACTCTTGTGTATCTTCTCGGTGTACAGATAAATACTGTTCCGTTTTTTGGCGGAATTGACTTGGGTTTCTGGTCATATCCGATAACATTACTTTGGATTGTCGGTATCAGTAATGCCTTAAATTTTATAGACGGAGTGGACGGGCTTGCGGGTTCGGTTACAACTGTGAACGCCATTACTCTTGCGATAATTGCCGTTGCCATGACTCCGCCTAACCCGATTATTGCCCTTGTCGGATTTATTCTGGCGGGCTCCATGCTTGCTTTCTTAACCTACAACTTTAACCCTGCAAAAATATTTATGGGTGACAGCGGGGCATTGTTTTCCGGATTTTTACTGGCAACAATTTCAATTACCGGTGTTATGAAAGCCGCCACCTTTGCAATCATGCTTCCGTTTGTTGTGCTTGCCGTACCTATTATGGACATTACCTATTCTTCTTTACGCAGAATATCAAAAGGTAAATCCCCGTTTGTTGCGGATGCAGAACACATCCACCACAAACTGCTCCATGCGGGTTTTTCTCAGAAAAAGACAGTTGTTATTCTCACTTCGGTTGCTATAATTGCAGGTGCTCTTGCAACATTATTTATGGGCGAAAATACCATAAAACACTATTTTACCTATATTATTGCCCTTGTTCTTGTAATGTTGTTACTAAACTTCATCAAAGTATTGACAAAAAAATAATTCTGTGCTAATATTCCAAATGGATTTGATTACTCAGTTTTAGGTAATTTAAGGATTATTTAAAATATTTAAGTGCAAATTCGCCTATATATACTTCGATTAAGACTTTATAAATTACATATTTAAAAGCCTTAATGAGCAGGTGTATGTGGACATATTCACGGGGCACATTAGTTAAGTAAAGGTTTATTAACTATGCAGGTAAATTCTATTCAAAAAAATGAACAAAAAGGCACTTTTTCAACTATTTTAAAATCCACCGGTATCGGATGTCTGGCAGGTTACGCAGCAAAATACATGCTTCCTCTGACTGATGAAGAAATGGACAACGAGTATAAGGAAACGATTAAGTTAATCAGAACACATACCAACAAAACAAAAAATCGTTACCTGGAAGAAATCAGAAAAATCCCGAACAAAACGCTTGCTCAGGATACATTCGTAAAAATGCTTGATGTCACAAAAGAAGAAGGTTTAAACAATACTCAAAAAGCTTTCAAAATGAGGAATATTGTTAAAAAAGCCAAATTATCCGAATCTGATTCCGCACAGCTGAGTTTTATGTTGAAAAACATAAATTCAAAAGCAAAATCCGTTACCAAAAAGTATATCAAGGCATATGAAGGTGTCTTGAAAGGAAACAGACCGCTGGCATGGCTTCTGGTTCCGGCTGGTATTGTAGGATTTTCTGTAGGATTAGTTAAAAATATAATTAAATCCGAATCATAATGAATTAATTTGCATACATATTTTTCTGAACTTTCAAAGAGGTATTCCAATCCCACCAGGAGTATCTCTTATTTTTTGCTATATGCGATAAGTGCGGTTAAGTGAAGGAGGATTTTTCTTCATGTCATTCTGAAACGATAACCGCTGTGGCTCAAGGAAATTGTGACTGTTTAGAATCTCTTTATTTGTGATAATTAAGAGATCCTGAAATAAATTCAGGATGACATGCAAGTTTTCTGTCATTCTGAAACGATAACCGCTGAGGCACACGAAACATCAAAAGACTCCGCCACCGGGTGTAACCTTACAAGGGAGTTTAGTTGCGGGCAGTGAACATTTTTGAACGTTCGGCTTTAATTGAGGTTATTGTTTTGGGATAATCTCCGGCAGTTAAATCTCCAACCGCTTTATAAAGGTGTAAAAGAGCGTTTTGTATGTTTTCACTGTTCATTGTCACCATATCGCAAGCCATTTCTTCATTGGAAAGTGCAAGCCTTGTCATATCCCGAAATCCGCTCGCAGCCATATCAAGTGCAAGAGGATTATCTTTTACGCTAAGAAATAGAGCTTGTGCAAGAACCATCGGCATATGTGAAATCATTGCAGCTGCTCTGTCATGTTCTTCAGGAGTCGTGATTACAGGTATTGCACCAAGTTTTTCGATTAAATCAATAAGTTCTTTTGTCCCTTCCGGTAATAAATATCCTGTCGATTCGCTGAATTTTGTTTTAGGTGTCAAAACCCATTTCGCTCCTTTAAATAAGCCCTCCATGGAACTTTCATATCCTTTATTCTCCGTTCCGGCCATAGGATGTGACGGTATAAATCTGTAAGGTCTTTCTTTTTTGGAAACAAATCCCTTTAGACTGCACACATCTGTTACAATAGTTTCAGATTTTACAAATTTTTCAAGTTCATCAAGAATGGCAAGAGTTTTGTTCATCGCCGAGCAGACAAAAATTATGCCGCAGTCTTTTAATACAGTGTAATCTTTATAAATATTTTCTCCGCATTGGGATTGTGAAACCGCAGAAACCTCAATGCCAAGACGTTTCAAGTCCTTAAATATAGAACCCCCGATGAGACCAAGTCCTATTACTCCAACTTTCATAATAATTTCTCCTGTGGAACTATTATATATTATTTTGGGATATTTGCAAATTGTAAATTTTTATCTGTTTACAGGCATATCTTTATGTGTAAATTTATGGTTGCCGCTTACGTAATCCTCTACAACCTGACCGTTTCCGATAAGTTTGTATTTGTAAATTGTAAGTCCGTCAAGTCCGACAGGTCCTCTGGCATGGATTTTGTTTGTGGAAATGCCGACTTCAGCCCCGAAACCGTACCTGTATCCGTCGGCAAAACGTGTGGATGCATTCATATAAACGCCTGCGGAATCCACTCTGTTCATAAATTTTTCTCCGTTAGCGGCATCTCTTGTAATAATACAATCTGTATGTCCTGAACCGTAAGTGTTAATATGGTTGATGGCTTCTTCAAGAGTATCAACGTATTTGAATGCAAGAATTTTGTCTCCGTATTCAACAGACCAGTTGTCAGGAAGATAGTTTAGTTTTATTTCTGCAAGCTGTAGTGCGGCAAGCAGTTTTTCTTTGTACGGAAAACCTCCGTGAATAAGTAGTGTTTCAACAGAGTTGCACGCACTCGGATACTGGGTTTTGGAGTCAACAATGATTTTTTCAGCCATTTCCAAGTCAGCACTTTCGTCGACAAAAATATGACAGATTCCGTCGGCATGACCGAGAACCGGAATTTTTGTATTTTCTTTTATGTACTTAACCAGAGCATTGCCTCCGCGTGGAATAATAAGGTTTATGTATTTATCGCATGCAAGCATCTGACCGACATCTTCTCTTGTATAAACCTGCTGGATAACATTTTTCGGAAATCTTTTTATTTTTGCAAGTGCCGAATTTATAACCGAAAAGATTTTTTTATTTGTATTTTTAGCTTCTTTGCCGCCTTTTAAGATAACAGCATTTGCTGATTTTATAGCGAGTGCCGAGATTTGTCCTATGACATCCGGTCTTGCTTCAAATATAATCCCGAGAACTCCGATAGGACATGAAACTTTGTACAATAAAAGTCCTTTATCAAGTTCTCTGACAAGTAATTTTTTATTAACAGGATCCGGCAGTGCCGCAACATCACGGATACCCTGAATCATGTCACGCATTTTATTCTCATCAAGTTTAAGACGGTTGAACACGGATTTTGACATTTCACCCCACTCAACATACTTGGCAGAAGCATCCAAATCTTCTTTATTTGCCGCAAAAATCTCTTCTTTACGTGTTTCCAATTCCTCTGCAATTTTAAGCAAAGCTCTGTTTCTGACAGCAATTTCAACATCAGCAATTTCTAAAGAAGCAGCTTTTGCGGTTTGGGCGATTTTAATAAAATCCATGATTTCTCCTTATAAGATAGTAATATTATCTCTGGTTATAATAGCATCATAATTCTTAAAATTCAAAATTTTCATAATATCATCCGAATGATTGCCCATAACTTTTTTGCAAGATTCCGAGTCATAATTTACAATACCTCTTGCAAATTCGTTATCATTCTCATCGAGAATGGAAATGACATCACCTTTTGAAAATTCATTAATAACATCAACAACACCGATTGGCAGAAGGCTTTTTGTTTTTTCAACAAGAGCTTTTTTAGCCCCGTTGTTGACTTTAATTTTGCCGATAATATTTGTGGCATAGCCAATCCAGCGTTTTTTGTCGGAAAGCCCTTCGTTTTGCGGAAGGAACATTGTTCCGTATTCTTCGCCGTTAAAGATTTTCTTTATAATATACGGAACTTTTCCGTTTGCAATAATAACTTTACCGCCGAACCGTGTAACCATCTGTGCGGCTTTTAATTTTGTTCTCATGCCGCCTCTGCCTCCTTCGGAGGCATCTGTTCCGAGATTGAGAATTTCATCGGTAACTTCCTTAACTTCATGAATAATTTTTGCATCCGGATTTTCTTTTGGATTTTTGTCAAACAAACCGTCAACATCTGATAAAATAACAAGTAAATCCGCATCCAGTTCACTTGCAACAAGGGCTGAGAGTTTGTCGTTATCAGAAAAACAAACCTGCATTTTTTCGTATCTAGGTGTAATTTCAACATTAGAAACCGTATCATTCTGATTTATAACAGGAACAGTACCGAGTTCAAGAAGCTTATTAAGGGTTGTTCTAAGACTCAGGTATCTTGTTCTTATGCCGAAGTCATCTTCTGTCAGAAGAATTTGGGCTGCAACAAGGTTATATGTATCAAAGCCGTTTTCGTAAATAGACATTAGTTTGCTCTGACCTATTGCGGCACAGGCTTGTTTCAGGGCAGTACCTTTTGTCCCTTCAAGTCCGAGTCTTTTCTTTCCGAGTCCTACTGCCCCGGATGTTATGATAATCACTTCTTTCCCTGCTTTTACAAGATGTGCGATATCTTCAATAAAAGAATAAATTCTCGGCAGTGAAACATAACCGTCCTCACCTCTCAAAACATTTGTACCAAACTTAAAAACAATACGTTTTGTGTTAATAAAATCTTGTCTTTCCATATTTTGATTATACATCAAAAACGGCATTTATGTATTTACGCGGATAAATTTTTATTATATATTATTTTTATGAAAAAGTATTCGATAGGAATTGATTTAGGCGGAACAAAGATTCTTCTTGCACTTGTTGATAAATTTAGCGGAGAAGTTGTTCTTTCGGTAAAGAAGAAGACAAGAAAAGAAAAAGGTCCCGAAAAGATTATGAGTAAAATGATTGACGGGATAGAAGAACTTCTTGAGGATAGCGGAGCCGGTATTGACGAAATCAGTTCAATAGGTGTGGGTGCTGCAGGGCAGATTGACAGAGAGCACGGTATTTTAATAGGGGCCCCGAATCTTGATTGTTTTGACCTGAATATAAAGGAACATATTCAAAGTCATTTTGATATTCCGGTATATGTGGGAAATGATGTTGAAATAGCAGCATTAGGCGAGATGAAATTCGGTGCGGCAACGGGATACGATGATTTTGTGTGTGTTTTTGTAGGAACAGGCGTAGGTTCTGCTATTGTTAAAAACGGAAAAATAATCCACGGTGCAACCGGCACCGCCGGCGAAATCGGGCATATTATAGTTGACCTGAACGGACGCCAGTGCAACTGCGGGGCTCATGGATGTCTGGAGGCTTATGCATCCCGTTCTGCTATTGAAAAAAGAATTGAAGGTGCATTAAGAAAAGGCCGTCATTCTGCGATTCTTGATTATATGGAATCAGGAAAACCTATTACTTCAAGCATGATTGAAAAATCTATAGAGCGGGAAGATGAACTTGTTACGCAGTGTGTTACAGAAGCCTCGGAATATCTTTCCGGCGGCATTGCAAGTATTATTAATTTTATAAATCCGAAACTTATTGTTCTTGGAGGTGGACTTATTGAGGCTGTAGATTACTTTTACCAAAATACAATAAAAAAAGCCAGAGCTAAATCACTTCCTGTTCCGGCTTCCAAAATTGAATTCAAAAAAGCCGCACTCGGTGATTTTTCAGGTGTTATCGGTGCTGCATTTTTAGAAGAAAGAGATTATTAAATTGACCGGCAAAAAAGAAAAAATTTTAATAGTAAAACTCTCATCATTAGGAGATATTCTGCATAATATTCCGCTCGCAAACCAATTAAAAAAAGCAGGGTATGAAGTGGACTGGCTTGTTTCGGAAAAAGGCTTTGATTTGATAAACGGTAATCCGTGCGTTGATGAGGCAATTCTTGCACCGGTTGTAAAATGGAAAAAGAAGGGATTTTCCCCGCTAAGTTTTTTTGAATATTTGAAAATCCTTTTCAGGCTCAGGTGCAAAAAATATGATATTGCTCTGGATACTCAGGGAATTTTTAAAACAATGTACTGGATGAAATTCTGCGGTGCAAAAAGAAGAATTGTTGCAAAAAATGCAAAAGAATTCGCAACTTGGGGCGGTAATGAAATTATTCCGTCGGTTTATAAGGGAATAAATTTTCATAATGTAATGGCGGATCTTGAGTTTGCAAAATATCTCGGCGTCAATTCCGATGAAATAATATTTACTCTGCCGGAAACCTCAAAAGAAACAAAGGCAAAGGTTGACGAATTATTAAAAGATATTGATAAAACAAAACCGGTTGTTGTGATTGCTCCTGCTACTACCTGGAGATTAAAACACTGGGATAAAGATAACTGGCGAAAAGTTACGGATTATCTTGACGGGAAAGTTAATCTGGTGTTCACAGGCGGGCCGAAAGACAAAGAACTATTGTCTTACATAGGAGCAGACAAATTTATTAATCTTGCAGGCAAAACCGATTTACGGGATTTGCAGGAAATTTTTTCAAGGTCAATCCTTGTAATGGCTCCGGATTCAGGTTCTGCTCATCTTGCCCGTGCAGTAAATATTCCGGCCGTTATTTCAATTTTTACCTGCACTCCGCCGAAAATGTTCGGCCCGTTCGGGGATGAGAATAAATATTTCTCCGTGAATGGAAATCTTGATTGTCAGCCGTGTTTTACAAGAGAATGTCATTTGCAGGGGGACAGGCATGAAAAATGTTTAAATTTTCCAAAACCGGATGAAATTATAAATATTGTAAATAAAATACTGCAAAATTATAAAAATAGTGTATAATAAAGTATATTTTTAAAAGCAATTCACGGAATTCCAATGAAATTTTTTGACAAAATTAATGAAATCCGAAGAAAAATTTCGGAAGTAGAAAATAATATCTATAGCGGCAAACAGGATTATCTGGAAATTTATGAGCGTAACCTTCAATTAGAGCAGGAAATTGCCGAACGTACGCATGAACTTAACATTGCAAACCGCAGAATGCTTACATTGCAGCATATCTGGGATATGATGAACTCAGCAAAGCCGCTCATTAATGTTCTTGAAACCATTGTAAACAGTATTCAGGGAGAACTCGGATACCTTCACTGTACAATTATGAGAAAACTACTTGACGAAAATAATCTGCCCTACCTTTCGGTTGTTGCGGAAGCTAAAGATGAAACAATAGACCGTGCAAACAAAATATTAAACCGTTCAATTCAGTCAAGAAAATTAGCATACACAGAAGGCAGTATCTTTGCCGAAACAATTACCACCAGAAAAATTATTCAATCAAAAGATATTGCGGCAACATTAAAGACCATAATGCCGGAAATTGAGCAGGAAAAAGTAAATGAAATTTTAAGCGATAAAGAAGTAAAATCAATCATTACAATCCCGCTTTATTCAAGAGATACAGCTTTTGGAGTTTTTTGTGTATTTTCTTCCCGCGAGGAACTTGCACAATCTGAAACGGATTTTCTTTCCATGTTTGCGGGCCAAATTGAAATGGCAATCACAATCGCAGACCTTTTTGAGGCAGTAAAACAGCAGGCAGTAACCGACGGACTTACAGGACTTTATAACAGAAGATATTTTGAAGAATACCTTGCCAAGGAAGTTACACGTTCAAAACGCAGCGGACAGCCGTTCAGTATAATAGGAATTGACCTGGACTTTTTAAAACAAATTAACGACAAATACGGTCATGCATTCGGTGATATTGCAATAAAATCTGTTGCGGATGTTTTAAAATCAAATGCTCGTTCAATAGATACGGCAGCACGAATGGGCGGAGAGGAATTTAACATAATCCTGCCCGGAATTTCCTCGGAAGGTGCAATGACAGCTGCAGAAAGAATTCGTAAAACAATAGAAGAAAAGCCTCTTGATACAATAGGCCACGTAACAGCAAGTATCGGTGTGGCAACATTTTTAGAGCATTCAGATAACATAGAAGAAGTTCTGGAGCTAACGGATCAGGCAATGTATGAATCCAAACGAAACGGCAGAAATCGCGTTACTATGGCAAAAAATGTATCCGAAACCTCATGGCAGGAAATTGCGGTCAATACATTCACGGATATTCTGTCAAAACATAATATGCCTATTCCGCAGGAACTTTCGGATGACCTGTGCAGAAAATTGAAAGAAAATCAATCTCAGAAAGATGTTTTATATACCGTTGCGGATATACTGACGCTAACATACAATCCGCTGCATGAAAAAGGAGTTATAAAATCAAAACTTTTAACAGCCGTAAGCCTTGCAAAACGCTTTGACCTGCCTAAAGAAGAAATCGACAAACTCAAAATAGCAATTCTTTTATACGATATAGGAAACCTTATGCTTCCTAAAGAACTTTTGCAGAAAACTACTCCTCTGACAGCTGAAGAAATTGACCATATAAAAGAACACCCGCTTATTGCTGCAAAAGAAATTTTAAAACCGATATCTTATATTCAGGATATTATACCTATAATTGAACACCACCACGAAAACTGGGACGGCAGCGGTTATCCGGCAAATATTAAGCACGAAGAAATTCCGCTTACCTCTCAAATTATCCTGATTGTGGATTCTTATTTCGCACTCACAGAACAGCGTCCTTACAGAAACAAATTGTCTCCGAAAGATGCTCTTATCGAAATCAAAAAAGATTCGGGCAAAAAGTGGAACGAAACTCTGGTTAACGAATTTGTCACACTTATTGAACACGATTTGAATTAGAATTATGAAAGAAAAAGAGTTTATAAATACAATTAAAACCGTTTTAAATTCAAAATATATAGGTGATGATTGTGCTTATTTAGAGGATTTAGGTATAGTAGTGACGCAGGATAGCCTTGTGGAAGATGTACATTTCAAAAGGTGTTATGTAACACCTTATCAGCTTGGCTGGAAATCAGCGATGGTAAACATATCCGACATATGTGCAAGCGGAGCAAAACCTGTATATCTGACCGTTTCGCTATCACTGCCAAAAGATATAACAACCGAATTTGTAGAAGAATTTTATAAAGGTCTGAAAGACGCAGCAGGAAATGCACAAATCGTAGGAGGAGATATTACCGGAAGCGACAGGATATTCATCTCCGTAACAGCCATAGGTTCAAGTACAGGAAGAAACATTTCATCAAGAAAAAATGCCCGTATCGGCCAAAAAATTATTGTTTCAGGACAACATGGAGCATCTGCCGCAGGTTTAAAAGATCTTATTGCCGGCAAAAAAGACAGCAAATTTATTCATAAACATCTTATGCCGGAAGCACGTCTTGAATTTTCTAAAAAAATAGCAGTGACGGAAAAATCTGCTTATGCTATGATGGATACATCAGACGGTCTCATGGATGCTTTATCGCAAATAGCAGAAAACAGTAATGTTATGGCTGAAATCGATTTTACAAAGATACCGTATGATAAAGAACTGGAACATTATGAAAATTACAGGGATTTGATTTTCTATGGCGGAGAAGACTACGAACTGGTTGCAGCCGTTGACGACCCGCAGGACTTCACTGTAATAGGTGAAATTAAAGCAGGTGAAGGGATAACGATACTAAACCTTAACGGAAAAACTGTTCATTATTCAAAAGAAGATATAGAAAAAAATCTCTACAATCATTTTAAGGAGCAGTAATGAAAATTAATGCGATAATAACGGCAGGCGGAACCTCTTCAAGATTCGGTAATAAAAACAAACTTCTGGAGTTAATTAACGGCAAAGAGGTTATCAAATATACAGTTGATGCTTTTCGTTATTCAAATGTTGATGAAATTATTATCTGTGCAAACTTATCCATTATGGAAGAATTAAAAGAAATTTTTAAAGACTATGAAAAAGTAAAAATAATTGAAGGCGGCACAACCCGCCAGCAATCGGTCTATAACGGACTGCTGGCAGATAAATGTGATTACGTGGTTATCCATGACGGGGCAAGACCTATAATTTCAACGGAATTAATAAATATCTGTATAGAAATGGTAAAAGAACAAAAAGCTCTTACGGTTGTGACAAAAACCATTGATACAATAAAAGAAGTTGAAAACGGGAAAATCGTAAAAACAATAGACAGGGCAAAATTATATAATACCCAGACCCCGCAGGCTTTTGAGTATGATTTAATCTTAGAAGCACATAAAAAATACGAAGGGAAAAATTTCACCGATGATGCAGGCATGATTGAAAAAATGAAAAAGACGGTTTATATAATTGACGGCAGCTATAAGAATATTAAAATCACCACCCGCAGTGATATTGCTTTAGCAAAAATTTATCTTGAAGAATAACAAACGGAAATTATCTTCCGGTATTAATTCCTGTATCAGGCATAAAGATTATTTTCAATATAAATTTGATTTAGTGCCGGCTGTTGCGTTTCTTTATTGTTGTTGAACCAGAAAAATGCCCCGATAGCGATTGCCGCTACAAGAATTATGATAAAAAATATTCTTGTAAGTATTGCAAAAATTTTCCCGATTATAATTAATGCAACAATTATTCCGAGTCCGATTAGTATTGCCGTAAAATCCATTTTATTCCCTCACTTTATTTTCTTCACCTTTAATGAGTCTTTTAATATTAGACCTGTGAAGCCAGATAATATAAACCGCACCCAGTGCACAGTAGGCTATATAAGCAATAGGAGCCTTACACCACCACATCAAAACAGGAGAAAGTGCAAGTGCAATTATGGAACCGAGAGAAACATATTTTGACGCATAAGTAATGATTGCCCAGATTAATGCTGTCATTAACCCGACCTGCCAGTTGAGTGCGAGAATAGTTCCTACTCCCGATGCGACGGATTTTCCGCCCGTAAAATTAAGAAAAATTGACCTGCTGTGTCCGATAATAACAGCAACTGCAGCAACCACAGGAAGCAAACCTATGCCTTTAAAAGAAGATGCAAAAAATGCAGCAAGAACTACAGGCAGTGCACCTTTTATGGCATCAAGTATCATTACGGTAAAGAACCATTTTTTACCCATGACTCTTTTAACGTTTGTCGCTCCGGTAGAACCTGAGCCGACTTTTCGGATGTCCTGTCCCGTAAACGCTTTTACAATAATATATCCGGTCGGGATTGAACCTATAAGATATGATGTTATAAATATTATTACCAGTTCAATAAGTTTTTCCATACTCTCTCCTTCTGTTAATGTATCTTTGATTATACCACGGGGATTTTAATTGTGGCAATATTGATTTCAGATATAAAGTATGCTATTATCAGATAAAAAGAGTTGGCAATGATGAACAAAAGACTAATTACGGTAGGGTTGATAATTTTAGGGCTTTCTATTGTGGGGAAGCTCGTCTGGAGCGGTTTAAGAAGTATTAAAGTTGATGATTTTAAGCCTGCGGCGGTTATTTTCGTTGTGGATTCTTCCGCATCAAACCAGAAGGGGCTCGATGCTCAAAAAAAATCTCTGCGTCAGATTTGCAATATTCTTGACCCCGAAGATCAGGTGAAAATACTCAAAGTTTCGGAAGATTCGTATTTAATCTATGAAGGAGCCCCGTTTAACGGTTCCGGAATAGAAAAAGCTATGGATGCTTTTACCCAATACGACAAAAAAGATTTCGGAACCGCATACGGTCTGGGGTTAAAAAAAGCTTTTTCACATTGTCTTGAAATGAAAAAGAACGGATATCTCCCGGCAGTTGTTGTTCTTGGAGATCTTGAAAACGAAGGTGCAATAGAAAAACAAATTAATTGGGAAACATTACCGCAAAATGTTGAAAATGTTCAAAAATATGCTCCGGATTTGGCTATGATGTTTTTGTATGCTCATCCGGAAAAACTCGATTTAGTTAAAGAAAAATTAAATCCGATTCTCGGAGAAAAGAAACTTATTGTTTCTCCTGAACAAAATACTGATAAAGCAATTCAAAGATTTGTTCATGCTCTGGACAGATAAAAAATGAGGTAGATTATGGCAGTAGTTATTTCTTCTTCCGCTCAGGAAAAAGTTTTTGAAGATAAAAGTCTAATAAATATCGGCAATAACCCGAAATGTGATTTCCAAATTAATGTAGGATATGATGTCCTTTTAACCGTGCAGTTTGATAAGGTTACAGGCAAATGTTTTGTTGCTAATAATTTTAAAAACGATAAAATTCTGTTTAAAGGTAATCCTCTGGGTAAAATTGAGGTTACTAATATCAGCAAGATAGTTTTTGCAGGAACTAATGAATTTATCAGCGTAAAGGTTGATGCCGGGCAGAAAACGATTGCCTCTATTGAGAGTGAAGATTTGACGGAAGCTGATTTAAAACGTATTTACGGAAACGATCAGGCCACTATTACCAGAGTTAAAGTTGAAAAACAGCGTGAACCTATTGAAAAAGCCCGTGTCGCAATTATTAAACAGGTAGCTTTTTCTATTAATGAGTTGAAACATAAAATTGCCGCAAATACCAGAACAAATATTTTCCTCCATATAGCAATGTTTGCTGCCGCTATTGTAAGTTCGTTTGCCGTGGCAAATTATCTTATGGGGCTTACTATTGAGCAGGCGGAAAAGTACCTGTATTTGCCGACGAATATTAAAGCATGGGCTATTTATGCAATTATTGTGTCGGGAATATGCCTGATGCTTAAACAGGGCGTATATTTATCACTTCAGAATAACGTCGTGAAAGAGCATGTGAAAACGTCGCATTTTGCACAGAATTTTATGATGTTTATGTCAACAATATTTATTCTCGGTATTTACGCTATTAATTTGATTTATTTTGTAAATGTTAATAACTTTTTGACATTTGCAATATTTATATCACTGTTCTTTGTTGGTATTATGACCTGTCTTGCCATAAGCTGCGGGTATTTTAAATGCAACAGTCTTGAATGGAATGCCACTTTGAATAAATACGAATTCAGAGAAGATTTTGAAGCTGTTTTGAAAGCGTACAGACTCTGGATTGACAGATATATCAACAGTTTGAGCAGAACAAAAATTCAAAATATTAAAGACAGATTGTTTAATCTTCAGCTGAAAGCAAGTGTTGAACTTGTTGTCGGTATTTTGACGGCTCCGTTTCTTGCTTACGGTGTTTCTAATACGCTTGCGATGTGTTTCCCTGAAGCTGCAGGATGGGTCAGAATTTCAGGTTTGAGATTCAGCCCTGTATTTCTTGTACTTGCGACATTTTTGATTATTTTTGCGTTCTTTGCTTTTGTCGGTGCATTTACTGCATCTAAAAAAATTCAGGGCTCAGAAGTTATTAAACAGGACGGATTTAGTGACTACAGACAGCACGGTGTTAATATTTTCGGTATTGAAGGTGTAAGAAAACTCAATGCCGACAAAAATAAATGCCTTGCCATTGCGTTGAGTATTATATGTATTGAGTTCACAATGAACGTTTCATATTTTATGACGGAAATAGGCGGTGACTTGAAAGGTATCGGACTTTCACTTGTTGCGGCACTTGTTCCTACGGCTCTGTTGATTGCCGAAACTCTGCTGTTGAGTCAAACTTGTTTTGATATGTACGCTTGCGATGAACTAATTGCAAAAATAGATAAAGATTAACTATGAAACTGTATAAAATTTTTATGTTTATTGCCGTAACGGTGCTTACAATGATTGTTTTTGCATTCGACCCGAAGCTGCATAAACCTTTTGTTCTGGAAAAACAGGATTTTAAGATGGCTCAATACACTCAGGAACCTGCAAGTTTACAAACTCTGCGGCTTTTCCGTATGGGAGAATCTCCTGTTGAAGAACAAAAAATTGTAGCTAAACTTCCGGAAGATGCAGGGATTATAAAAAGTCAGGTTCATCTGGAGCCTTCCGAATTCTATAAGATGGCCAGCGGTAAGAAAAAAACAAAAGTAAAAGAACTGGAAGTTATGCCGCCGGCAGAACTTCCGGCACAGCCGACAATTCATGACATTTTTAACTCTCTGCCGCAGCCTGAAGAATTTGAAGAGGAAGAAGAAGAGTTTGAGATTAGTGAACCTATTGATAATTCTTTAAAAGGAAAACTTCTGCAGAAAAGAGAAGAAACTATCGCATGGAATAAGTGGCGTAGCGATTTACAAAACAGAATTATGGAAGATGCAACGGTTCCTGCTCCTCTCGGGACAATTTTCTTTTTCTCGTTTAAAGTTAGTAATAAACAGAAAATTTCTGATATCAGTGTTATGTGTTCAAACCCTTTTTACCAGCAGGAGGCTCTTGATACAATTCTTCCTGTCATAAAAAGTTACAATGGAAAATCGTTTCTTAAATTTCCTAAAAAAACGAAAAGAAAGAGTGTTAAATTTGACGGTTCTTATATGATATGGATAGAAAACAGATTTTCATCTCCGGATGAATATAATGATTTTGAAAGGATACAGTATTATGAATAAGCAGGGTGTGATAGTGTTTTTATTGATAATGGCTCTTGCGGGTATTGCAATAACGGCAGTTACGTATGTTTTAAAGCCGGATATTAATAAGACTGTCATTTTGCGTTTGATGAAGTAAAATCATCCTTTAATGGGATGATTTCAATAAAAATTTTCTTTAGTAGAATTTTTATATGTTCAGATGTACGGTTTGTCAAAAATTATATACGGCCAGAGTTAAATATTGCGATTGCGGAAATGATGAATTTGTTTATGAAAATGAAAATATTCCGGTGCATACGGGGAGGGTTACATCTTCTGCAGACATATTTTCAGTCGGAATATTTCTGTTATGTATAATTTTATCAATTCTGGTATTGTTTTTTTATAATCCGGTTAAGCCGCACCGAACTCATAAGACAAAACCAAAACCTGCAGTTACGACTCAGAGTGCACAAATTCCGGATATTGATTCCGTATGGGATGATACGCCGGCATACATTCCTGCCTCACAGAGCGGCAGTGCATTAGAGATTTATAAAAAATCCCTGCAGAACATGTTAAATTCAAATATACAACCGAAAAAATTCAGCGGTTCAGGACAATGTGAAATAGAATTCACAGTCACGACTGACGGCAAACTCGTAAACCGCAAAATTTTCAAACACAGTGGCAGCGATGAGTTCAATAATATTATTGTAAATATGCTTAAAAATACAAATGAACATAGAATTCCTCCTTCTGATTATCTGGGTGAACCGTTTAGAGGTGAGGTTATTGTACAGGACGGTCTCATTAAATTATATATAAAATAACGTTTAAGAAGCCGGAGAAGGTTCCGGCTTCTTGTATCAAAGGGATGATACGTTGAAATCCCGTTCTGCTTTGGAGGAAGAAGATTCAAAAAATATTTTCAAATATTTTTCGAAAAAAGCTTCCAGTCCGTTGATTTCAGTTTTCAGAGCTTTAAATTCTTCTTCTTTTTGGGTTTTAATGTTTTCTTTTAATTTTTCATATTCATTCATAAATAATACTCCTTAACAAACTTCACTAAATATTAGTCGGACAAATCGTTAAAAACTTTAGGAAGATTTTGAAAATTTTTACAAAACTTTATTTTTCGACACTCCGTAATCGCACAAGCCGCCCACATGTCATCCTGAATTTGTTTCAGAATCTTACACCGATATACAAAAAAGAGATTCTGAACAGTCACAATTCCCGCGAGCCTCCGCGGTTAACGTTTCAGAATGACATGAGAAAAATCCCACTTTAAAAAATGGAGCCAAGGCTTTGCCGACCTTATTTCAATTATGTAAGACCCCTCACCCCAACCCTCTCCCGCAAGGGGCGAGGGAATATAATGCCTCCCTTCATAAGGAAGGTGGCACGAAGTGCCGGAGGGTTTCTCGACACTACGTAATCGCACAAGCCGCCCACATGTTATCCTGAACTGGTTTCAGGATCTTACCGCCGATATACGAAAAGGGATTCTGAACAGTCACAATTCCCGTGAGCCGCAGCGGTTAATGTTTCAGAATGACATGAGGAAAATCCCCCTTCTCTTCCCCCTTTAAAAAAGGGGGCTAAGGCTTTGTTGCACTTTTTATGTCCGCCCCCTCACCCTAACCCTCTCCCCTCGGGCGAGGGAATATAATGCATCCCTTCATAAGGGAGGTGGCACGAAGTGCCGGAGGGTTTCTCGACACTCCGCAATCGTACAAGCCGTCCACATGTCATCCTGAACTGGTTTCAGCCAATATATAAATAAAGAGAGTCTGAACAGTCACAATTCCCGCGAGCCTCCGCGGTTAACGTTTCAGAATGACATGAAGAAAGTATGTAGGTGGGCATACCTGTCTAACAATGAAACTTAAAATCTTGGAATGTATTTTTTATCAAGTTTTGTACTTTCTTTGAATAAATTTTTATTGGAAAGTTTGCAATTTTGCGGATTCAGCACATAACTGTCCCAGATGTCCTGCGTTTTGTTATCAACCCCGAATACTTTCGGTTGGATTAACAGTGCATTGTAGAGCGTATTAACCTGTGAACGGGTAAATGCACAGGCTGCATATAATGTGACACCTGAAGTCCTGACCGTCTGTTTATATCCGCAATAGTCGCCAAACCAGCCCGTAATCTGTTTTTTGTCATGAAATACTCTTCCGTTTGCGTTAAAGCTTACTTCCTCATAATAAGGTTCACAGGTTTTGAATTTTCTGGCAAATTGCTCGGTGAACCCGTTCAGGCTGTAGGAATAACATACCGGTGCTAGCATTAGTATTAAAATAAATGTTATTATCTTTTTCATATTAGCTATTTTTTACAGAATATGCTGTTTCTTATACGGATTGTCAGTGTAGGAAACAGTTCATCTCTGCTGCCAAAGTGAGAAAATACAATTTTTCTCGGTCTTTTTACGTCAATTACGGATTTAATCAGTTCTGTCCCGTTTCCGAATTTTTCGTAAGAGTATTTATAAAAATCTCTGTCTGTATCATTTACAAGCAAAAATGTTTTATGCTTAAAAAATGGTTTTCTCACCGTAATTTTATCATTTTTAAAATCTGATACTTTAATTATTTCGGTATTCGGGAATAGTTTTTGTATTTCCGGAACGGTCAATTCTCTTCTTGTAATTTGATTTCCGTCAAATCCCAGTTCAAAGAATTTCAAAAGATGCTGGTTGTAGCCGATAAGCTTATTCCCGTCAAAAAATTCAATGGTTGTGTTGGTATCGTAATATTTTTTCTGGTTTAAAAATTCCGAAAATCCTCCGGTTCCGACAGTCATATGTTTGGTAAATGATATGGCATTATTCTGCGGCAGACGCGACCAGGTTTTTCCGGTGCTGCTGTATGTGACCTGTTGATTTACATCAAGATATCCCTGAATCGCTTCCGGATAATTGTATGCTTGAGCTGTTCCTGCAAAAAACACTAATGATAAAACTAATAAAATTTTCTTCATATTAAACCCTTTTTTATCTAAAACAATACTTATGATATCATATTTAAGTGAGATTTACAATAATTTTTAGAGTATAATCAAGGTATGAATAACGGCAGATTAATTGCAATGACGGATATCCACGGTGAATTAGCCAAACTTGACAGTCTGTTGAATAAATTAAATATAACACCTGCTGACGAACTGGTATTTATGGGAGATTATATTGACCGTGGTCCTGATTCAAAAGGTGTGGTGAACAGAATTATTTCCATGTCTGATATTTGTAAGTGTACTTATTTAAAAGGTTCTCATGAGTATGCATATTTGAAAGCAAGAGAAGGTGATGAGTATTACAAATACCTCTTTTGGAATTACGGCGGTGTGCAGACTGTTGAAAGTTACGGAAGTTTTGAAAATATTTATAATGTTCACGGAGAATTTTTTGAAAGTCTGCTGCCCTATTATGAAACTGATAAATACTTTTTCATCCACGCCGGGCTAAGACCCGGAATACCTCTTGAAAAACAGGATGAGGTCGATTTTTACTACATAAGAGGTGAATTTATTTATCATAAGCACAATTTGCCGAAAAAAATTATCTTCGGACATACCGAGTTTGACAAACCTCTTGTTCAGGAGGATAAAATTTGTATCGATACCGGCTGCGGCAAGTATAAAAATGCTGTTCTTACAGCCATAATCTGCGGCAGCAAAGAATTTATCCATTCATAAAACATTTAACTGTTGAATTAGTTTTTTGTTATTTGTATATTGGAACAAACTTGTTGAAGTTGTCGAAGTGAGTTTTCGTAATTCTTTTTGAAGTTATGGAATTTTTCAACAAGTTTTTGCTGTTTTTTGTAGGCTTCTGAATATTCAGGAAGACTCAATTCTTCAAAGAATGAATACAGAATTATTATCATATTCAGGTAC
>JADIND010000093.1 GCA_017694215.1 Candidatus Scatousia excrementipullorum
TTTTTGCAAATTCCGGCAAGAGCGTTTCTTCTGTTATCCCTTCACATATCAAAACCGCTGATACAGGAAAACGTAGTGCGTGAGTTTCTCTCATTGAGGTAACATCGGCATTTTCAGTAAGTGAATTAAGCCATTGCAGATTTTTTACAGCAGAATATCTGGTTAGTTCTGTAATTCCGTCAAAATTTATATTATTTTCAAGAAATTTTTGTGTATTTTCATCAAGTTTAAAAATATAATTTTCGTATTCTTTAATTTTTTTATTTATTTTGTTTGTGCCTGCTGTTTTTATTCCGAGATTTTTTAGTGACGAATTAATGATATATTCTGCAATTTCGGTAATTTCAGAATAATCAAGATTTTCGATATCAGATTTTTTGTATTTTGGTAAGATAAGATTGTTTACAATAATATCCGAAAAAACTCTTAAATATTTTGTTTCTGTAAATTTGAAACGTGTTAATCTGTCAACTGAAATGATAAGTTGTTCTTTGGTCAGCGGTTTAATTTTTATAGAATTTTGTAACATTGTTTACAAATTTTATCCTTTACTAGCAATTTTTTTAATGTTTTGTTTTTAATATAAATAACAGTAGTAGTGGAGTTAATATCGTGTATTCAATCAGACCTGATTATCGACAATATAATTATACCACAACCGCTAGTATGAAAGCAGGTAAAGTTGACGATAAACAAAATAGTTCGGTGCAGGTAAATTATGCATATGCGACAAATACAATAAAAGATGTCCCTTTTAATCCGACTTTTGCTGCTTCTTCGTTAAGAACAAGGTTAAACTCAAATGACGAGAAGGATAAATATAACAAGATTTCTAAAATGGTTGACAAGCAGACAAGAAAACAGCTTGATTCTTTATTGAAAAAGGGAATTTTATTAAATAACGATTCAAATGATAAATCATCTGTGCTGGATAATCTCTATAAAATCGCTACTGTACAGAGGGCTGAAGGACTTAATAATGTTGTTATGCTTAAAGAAACAATAGCAATTCTCAACAACAATTATCTTATAAGGCAGGAATTCGGCGATATTCCGAAAAATTTTGAAGCAGAGGTTACAACGGCTTATAACAATACACCAAAAAGACCGGTTCAGGTACCATTTGGAGCGGCACAGAAAGCAAATATTCCCGATGCTGTTAATGTAGAGCATTCAGGTACATGTGTGGCAGCCAGCGAAGAATTTAATCTGGCACAAAAAATGCCTGCAGAATTTACTAGGTTTGTTGAAGGTTTGAGTTCTCCGGCAATGTCTGTTGAAAAGACTATTAAACTTTCAAATCTTGCCGATAGCACGCTTGATGCTGTTTGGCTTTTAAATGCGTTTGAAATTCCTTATGAAATGAAAGATTTTAATACTGCGAAATTGACCTTTGCCCCTGATAAGAATGCAATTATTAGAGCAAAAATTCAATCGGTTGATAAAGATGCAGATGAACGTTCTTGTGTTGATGTTCTTATGCAGTCAACTTTGATGCAGGTTGGTTCTCAACAATCTTATGATACATTGACGGATACACGTCACGGAAAGTTTAATCAGAACGATAAAGGGCTGATTGAATTTGAAAAAACATTTACTGAATCTGTTCTTGAAGATAAAAATAAAATTTCTGTAACTTATCAGACTGTCGATGAAAATGCAAAGCTTATAGGTTACGAAACTGATATGGCAACGACCAAACGTCATATAGTTGAGGCTCTGGACAGGGGTGAAAATGTAATTGTCGGCTATACTCAGGTTGACTCCAACAATGTAATTATAAACGGTCATGAAATAACGATTGTCGGTTATAAAACAAATAATAACGGAAAACTTACATTTATTTGTAACGATACTGATGACGGAGTTTCAAAACCTATAGAGTACAGCGAAGATTATTTGCTTCCGAAAATTCATCACGCAGCACTTCCTCACGACATTGTGGAAAATGATGTCAAACTCGTAGAAAACTGGGTAGAAGGAATAAAACGCTATAATGAATTGAAAAAGCAGCAAAAGGAAACATTAACGAAAGCAGCATAATAAAGGAAAATAAAAATGATAAACGGCATAAATTCATATTCAAATACAAATTTACAAAAGATGTACGCGAGTAGAATGAATTCGCCGGCTAATAATAAGCAGGAAACCAATAATTTTCAACGAGTATCAGCTTCTGAAGTTACTCAGGGAAAGCCTGTAAAAGCAAGTATATTTTATATGAACGATTTGCACGGTCAAAATATCAGAATGGAACGTCTGTTTAGTGCAATTAAACAGTTTGACTCGCAAACTCCCCCTGATGCTGATAAAATGAAATTTGCTTCCGGAGATATCATGTTAGGCGAAGATGAAAAACATGTAAAAGTTGCCGATACCTTTTTAAATTTGGCGGGCGTAATGGCTTCTGTAATCGGAAATCATGAATGTGATATGCCGACAGCTCAATTTGCAAATCTCATAAGTGATAAAAAATATAAATTGCTAGGTTTGAATATGAATCCCTCAGCAAATAACCCTATTAAAAAATATATCGAGAAATCTTATGTTCAGGAAATTAACGGTAACAAGTACGGAATTATAGGGCTTGTGCCGCCTGATTTGACTGATTTTGTAAAACTTCAGGAACATTTACCGGATTTGCATATAGAAAAAGATTTTAATAAAACAATAAATGAAGTTCAGGCTGAAGTTGATAAATTTAAAAAAGATGGCATTAATAAAATAATTGTTTTATCACACTCCGGCTACAGGCAGGATGTCAAGCTTGCTCAAAGAGTAAAAGGAATTGATATTATTTTAGGTGCACACACTCATAATTTACTTGAAGGCATTGAAAAGGATAAAAATTTATTCTATTCTCCAAGTGATGAACCTGTTATTATCACTCAGGCCGGACGTGACGGAAAAAATTTCGGTGTCTTAAACGTTGAATTTGATAATAATGGTGTTATTACAAAAGTCCAAAATAATCTTGGAAAAACAGACCTTTATAGCCGAAATCTGATTGCAAGGAAACAATTTGAAAATATTTTAGGCAATCCGGAAGTTGTCGGTTCACTCGGAAATGTCGAAAAAGTTCCGGATGATATATATGCACATGAAAATCCGCATTGTGACTTTATTATGGATGCTATGCGAAAAGAACTGGGGACAGATATTGCAATGATGAATTCCGGTAATATTCGCGGACAATTTGAAACCGGCAGAGTTGATACAAGAGATTTGGCAATAATTTCACCATTTGCCAACAAGGTTGTGGTGGTTAAAGTTTCAGAGGATGAAATTGTAAATGCAATTAAAAAACGTTCTAAAACCACAATGCAGTCACGTTCGCATCGTCCGGGGCTTGTTCAGGTTTCCGGTCTTAAATATAAAATAAATAACAACGGAGATTTACTTTCTCTGTCATTTGTTGACAAGCATAATAAAGAAATCCCTATTGATGTTAACAACCCTAGTAAAGATAAGTTATACACTCTTGCTACGGATGATTTTTGTATGCTGAGTGAAGAAGGCGGATTAGGTATTTCTCATAGATATCCAAGTGCTTTGAAAATATTTGATCATGACAAGGATATTGTTGTTGCCCAGCATATCAAAAATAATAAGGAACCGCTTGACGTAAAATCAGACGGAAGAATTATTGTAGTTGATGAGAATGGCAAAGAAATTTAAAATATAGCAGCTTTAATATCCGTACTGCTCTTTTTGGTTTAGGTATTCTTTTATCGTATTCAGGGCAGCTTGTACAATACGAGTTACTCTTGATGATGATAGCCCAACCTGTCTTGCAATATCTTTTACCTGCATGTTTCTGTAAAAGCGGTATTCAACAACAGTTCTGTCTTTTGGCGGAAGTTTAGAAATAGCTTCTCTTATCATTCTGCCCATTTCCGAAATTTCTGCATTTTCATCCGGTGTCGCATGTTTATCTTTCAAAAAGTCAAACGGAGAATCGTTGTCACTCGCAGCATCAGCAAGCCCGTCTATTGATAAAACGGTTTCGTAAATAGCTTCCCGGACTTTTGATTTTTGTGTTGCTTCATCATCTTCAGCTACAACGTCCTCATCTTCATCCGTTTTATGTTTGAGTGAGTACCATTTATATCTTATTCTAAGTTCATTTCTAATAGCCCATCGGACTGCAGTTGCGATATATGCAGAATTGTATCGAGCCAGTTGTTCCATTGATTTATTCTTAATCAAAGCCTGTATTGCAATAATGCCTATGGACAAAAGTTCCTCATATTCCACCATATGAGCGGGAATCCTTCGATATTCCACCCTTGCAACCTTCTGTACCAAATCAATATATTCTTTAAGTTTGTTTGAATTGTTCTGCATAATAACCATGATTATATATTTTATTTTCCAGGCTCTGGTTTTATTCTACCTTGATTTCTATTATTTTTCAAGTTGTAAACAAAAAGTAAGATTTCTGCGACGGCTTTGTACAGTTCCGGTGGTATCTGCTGGTTGAGATCAACCATTTTAAACAAAGCTCTTGCTACAGGAGGATTTTCAATTACAGGAACCCCGTGTTCTCTTGCTATATTTATAATTTTTTTCGCAATAAGTTCAGTACCTTTCGCGATTAATGTCGGAGATTCCATTTCTTCCGCCTTGTATTTTAGAGCACATGCCACATGCACAGGGTTTGTGACTACAAAATCCGCATCCGGTACGGCATCCATCATGCCCTGCTGTAACATTTGCATACGACGCTGACGCAGGGCCGCTTTAACATTTGGGTCGCCTTCTGTGTTTTTGTATTCATCTTTAATTTCTTTAAAGGACATTTTCTGGTCTTTTAAAAACTTCCATTTTGTGACACCGTAGTCTGCAGCGGAAATTATCAAAAAGGCAATGCAGGCTTTAAAGATAAATTCCGTTATAAGTTCGCCGAATTCAACCATTACGGAAAAATTGTTATCTATGGCCGCCAGCATTAATATATGTTCAATATGTGACATGTAAACCGACCAGCCTATGTAGCCCAGAATTACAACTTTTAAAATGTTTTTAAACAGTTCAAAAAGTGTTTTTATGGACATTATATTCTTGAAATACTTTGTCGGATTAAGTTTGTCCAGTTTTGGCATTAGCGGGGCTATGGCTACGAGCGGCCCTACCTGAATAAAGTCTGCAAGGATTGCGACAAGCCAGGCAAGAAAAAGTATCGGTGCAATGATTAGTGCCGCAGTTTTAACTGTTACAGTGAAAATGTATGTCATCCCGATTTTATCAAGATGTGCATTTGGTATCTGCTCGTATAAAAGCTTAAAAAGTTGGGCTATCTGTCCCCATATGAAAGGTGCAAGCGAAAATATTGCAACGAACAAAATAAGCAAAGATACAGCTGTTGAAAAATCTTTCGATTTTACAACCTGACCTTCTTTTCTTGCCTGCTCGAGTTTTCTCGGGGTGGCATCATATTGTTTGTCCTCATCACCCATTTAATAATCCTTTTTAATAATATTATAATGATTAGGAAACGATTTTCACACCGGAGGAAGTTCCCAGACGTTCGGCACCGGCTTCTAGCATTCTTATTGCAGCTTCTTTATCTCTTATTCCGCCGGAAGCTTTGACTTTTAGCCCGTATGGTGAAACTGTTTCATACATAAGTTTAACATCTTCCTCTTTTGCTCCGACTCCGTTTTTTACAAATCCGGTTGATGTTTTAACGAAATCAGCCTTTGCTTCAATGCAGATTTCGCAGGCTTTTTTTATTTCGTCTTTTGTAAGCAAATCTGTTTCAAGAATAACTTTTAAAGGGGCATCTTTTGCGGCAATTTTAACAGCTTTGATGTCTTCTCTTACATAATCATAATCTTTATTTTTTAATGCTGTTACATTAATTACCATATCAACTTCATCCGCACCGTCCGCAACAGCACAGGAAGTTTCAAAAGCTTTTACTTCGGTTTTGTTTGCACCGAGAGGAAAACCAATAACTGTAACAACTTTGATGCCGGAGTCTCTAAGTTCTTGCTTTGCCATTTTTATGTAGGCAGGATTAATACAGACCCCGAGAAAATTATGTTCTTTTGCTTCTTTAAATAGTTTTTCGAAATCTTCTTTTGTCGCATCCTGTTTCAATAGTGTATGTTCAATATGTTTGTTTAGATTTTCCATAAAAAGCCTTCTTTCTTATAAAATGTTGTCCAGAATTTTTGATGTTGAATATGCCTTATTAAGTGTGTAGAAATGCAATCCAGCCACA
The DNA here is from genome assembly GCA_017694215.1 of Candidatus Scatousia excrementipullorum. Taxonomy (GTDB): domain Bacteria; phylum Cyanobacteriota; class Vampirovibrionia; order Gastranaerophilales; family Gastranaerophilaceae; genus Scatousia; species Scatousia excrementipullorum. The sequence continues at coordinate 6,230 of JADIND010000093.1, forward strand.
TTATTTTTTAAAAGTTCGCGGCATTGCCTGCTTACATATTCAATGCCAAAATTTTTCAAATCATCCGGTGAATCTTTAAATTTTTCAAGATTATTTTTAATTTCTTCAGGAATACTGATTTTTGCCATAGAAGTAATTCTTGTCATTTGTTTAATGCTTAATATCGGCATAATTCCTGCAATTACCGGAAGTTCAATTCCCGATTTTCGAACTCGCTCAACGTAACTGAAAAACTTATTGTTATCATAAAAAAGCTGTGTAAATATCGCATCGGCTCCTGCATCAACCTTCTTTTTAAGATTTTCTATGTCTGTATTTATATCTGGTGCGTCTATGTGTCCTTCCGGATAGCCTGCAACCCCGATTGATAAATTTGTTTTTGCTTGTATAAAACTTACAAGTTCGTTTGCGTAAAGAAAGTCTTTTTTATAAACTGATTTATCTTCGGGAATATCGCCTCTCAGGGCAAGAATATTTTCAATATTAAGGTTTTCTATTTCTTTAATGTGTGTTTCAACTTCATTGCGTGTGCTTCTTACACAGGTAAAATGTGGCATTATGTTAAAACTTTTACTCAAAAGTTCTACAAGTTTGAATGAATTGTTGCTGCTGCCGCCTGCACCGTAGGTGAGCGATACAAGAGAGGGGTTATATTTTTTTAAGGTTTCCAGTTCCTCAAATAAATCAACATATCCTTCTTCTCCGTTTTTGGGCGGAAAAACCTCAAATGAAATGATACTTTTGCCGTCTTTTCCTTTGCCGTAAATCTCTTTTAATTTCATATTTGAATTATATCATAAAGAATCTTTTATGTTAGAATTAAAGTATGGTTAGGGCAGAGAATATCCGTTTAAGGCTGAATATATTTACCGGAGATTTACTTGGCGGTGTTAATGCTGCAATAATTGCCCTGCCTCAGGCACTTGCCTTTGGTGTCGCAACCGGTTTCGGTGCAAGTGCGGGTATCTGGGGAGCTATAATCCTTTGTTTGATAGCCGGAATCTTAGGTACAAAGGTTCCGATGATTTCAGGAATTACAGGGCCTTCTGCCATTGTCATAGCATCTATCATGCATGCTTTAAATAAGGATATTAATTCCGTTATTATGATTATGCTGATGGCAGGGCTGTTTCAGATTTTGCTTGCTCTAACCAAACTAACGGATATTGTTAAATATGTCCCGTATCCTGTTATTTCAGGCTTTATGAACGGAGTCGGCACAATTATCATTATTATGCAGATAAATCCGCTTTTAGGACTGAAATCTTGTTCGAATACCATTGAAAGTATTGAGCATATATGTTCCTCCTTTACTACAATGAATCCGTCTGCTTTCTGGCTCGGGCTTTTAACGCTTGTTATTGTTTTTGCAATACCTAAACGGTGGAATAAATATGTTCCGTCACAAATTCTTGCACTTATAATCTGCACATTTATCTCCATAAAAATGGGGCTTCAAATAGACAGAATCTCGGAAATATCGGTTTCAGTGCCTGCATTAAGGTTTCCGCAGACTAATTTGCATGATGTTATTACATATTTTCATTACGGTATAACTCTTGCGATTATTCTTTCTTCTGAAACCCTTTTGACCGGACTTGTTTGTAATTCTCTTACAAAAACTCAATCATCGCCTGCAAAACTTTTGATTTCTCAGGGAATTGGCAATATGTGCTGTGCAATGACCGGTTCTTTGTCAGGTGCTGCTGCTACTATGAGGACAGTTGCAGCTTTAAAGACCGGAGCTTCTACAAAATTAGCTGCTATTGTGACATCTATTGTTCTGTTTCTTGCTATTTATAAGTTTTCTGACTTTGTAGCCCAAATTCCTTTATGTGTTTTGGCTGCAATATTGATAAAAATAGGGTATGATATTATTGATGTAAAACTTTTAAAAGTGTTTAAGCTTGCCCCGCGTGATGATAAATATGTTTTGATACTGGTATTCCTGCTTACGGTATTTTATAATCTGATTGTTGCGGTTGGGGCCGGAATTACTCTTGCAGCTTTGTTATATGCCAAGAAAGTTGCTGATAATGCCAAACTTGTACATAAAGAAGTATTTGATAAAGATATCGAAAAGCTTGAAAAGGCTCTTGAGGAAGATTCTCACCATAAGATACGTGCTGTCCATATTTCAGGGCAATTCTTCTTTGGTTCTGCAACCCAGTTAATATCCCAGTTTGATGAATTACTCGGAACAAAATGTCTGATTTTAAACTATGATTCCGATGATTTGCTTGATATATCGGCAATTTTTGCTTTTGAAGATATTATTATGAGGCTTAAATCCCAGCATATTAAGCTTTTACTGGTAATCAAAAATGAGGCTCTTTATAATCAGCTTAAAGAACATAAAATTACTGATGAAATAGGTGAAGGAAAAATTTTTTACTCTGAAATCGATGCCATTGAATTTGCTAAAAATGCCATAAAAAATAAACTAAAAAATCAATAGCAATATAAAATTGAGATTCTTTATAATTATTAAATTAATACATTGAATAACAAAAAATATTTTGTATTGCGTGCGGATAGAATTTTTATTCCAGAAATCCACATCAAAATTGATTTTGAGATATTTAATTCAAGAATGATGGAGGTAATATTCAAGGCAAGAGATATAATCTTTATGCTGAGTAGAAACAGATAATAATAAACTAAAAGCCCTCATAATTGAGGGCTTTGTTTTTATATTTTAATTGTTTATGATGCTTTTTTGAAGACTATTTCATCATTATCGACGTCAATAACAAGTTTGTCGCCTCTTAGAAATTTCTGAGAAAGTATCTGTTTAGAAAGCGGGTTTTCAACCATTTGTCTGATAACTCTTTTTAATGGTCTTGCTCCATATACAGGATTGAATCCTCTTGTCGCAAGAAGATCTTTTGCATCATCAGTTATTTCAAGTTCAATTTCCTGATCTTTTAATAACCTTCTCAGATATTCCATCTGTAAGTCAACAATATGTGATAACTGTTGTAACGTAAGTGCTCTAAAGAAGATAGTTTCGTCAATTCTGTTTAGAAACTCAGGTTTAAATCTGCTTCTTAACACTTCCATTACCTTGTCTTTTGTTGCTTCAAAATTTTGTTCGGAGGCTATTCCTTTTAAAGAATCCTCAAGGATAATATCAGAACCGATGTTTGATGTCATAATTATCAAGGTATTTTTGAAATCAACGGTTCTGCCTTTTGAATCCGTCAAACGTCCGTCATCAAAGATTTGGAGCATTATGTTGAACACATCTGGGTGTGCTTTTTCTATTTCATCAAAAAGAACAACCGAGTAAGGTTTTCTTCTGACGGCTTCTGTTAACTGACCGCCTTCATCGTAGCCGACGTATCCCGGAGGAGCTCCGACAAGTCTTGATACGTTATGTTTTTCCATATATTCCGACATATCAATCCTTATAAGTGCATCTTCATCGTTAAACATAAATTCTGCAAGTGATTTTGCCAGCTCGGTTTTTCCGACCCCTGTAGGCCCCAAGAATAAGAAAGTACCTATCGGACGTTTAGGGTCTTTTAATCCGGATCTTGCACGTCTAATAGCATCAGAAACAGTTTCCACAGCTTCATCCTGTCCGACAAGCCGTTTGTGAAGTATTTCTTCCATATTAATAAGTTTTTGAGTTTCGCTTTCCACAAGTTTATTAACAGGAACACCGGTCCATTTGCTTACAACTTCAGCAATATCATCTTCATCAATTTCTTCTTTAAGAAGTCTGTTTGCGGATTTTTCCTGATTCTGGCAGGCCTTTAACTGCTTTTCCAACTCAAGGAGTTTGCCATATTTAAGTTCTGCTGCTGTTTGCAAATCAGTGTTACGCTCGGCTTCTTCGATTTTTGCTTTAACGTGTTCAATTTCTTCCTTAATACCTGCTTCTCCGACGATGGAAGCTTTTTCTGCCTCCCATTGAACTTTTAATTTAGCAATTTTTTCTTCAAATTCGTTAATTTGTTTTGTTAAATCATCAATTTTTGCTTTTGCTTCATCACTGTCTTCTTTTTTGAGTGCTTCTCTCTCAATTTCAAGTTGAATTTTTTGACGCATTAAAGTATCTATTTCTTCGGGCATTGAATCGATTTCTATACGTAAAGAAGATGCAGCTTCATCAATAAGGTCGATTGCCTTATCCGGAAGAAATCTGTCGGTTATGTATCTGTCAGAAAGTTTTGCAGCTGCAATCAATGCACTGTCTAATATACGTATTCCGTGGTGAACTTCGTATTTTTCTTTCAAACCTCTCAAGATACTGATAGTGTCTTCAACTGAAGGTTCTCCTACAAGTACAGGCTGGAATCTTCTTTCCAACGCAGGGTCTTTTTCTATATATTTTCTGTACTCGTTAATTGTAGTTGCACCGATAGTTCTCAAAACGCCTCTTGCAAGCATTGGTTTTAAGAGGTTTCCGGCATCCATTGAACCCTCGGTTGCCCCTGCTCCGACAACTGTATGAAGTTCATCAATGAACATTACAATTTCACCGTTTGCATCTTCAACTTCTTTTAAGACGGCTTTCAATCTTTCTTCAAATTCACCTCTGAACTTTGCACCTGCAACAAGAGCACCCATATCAAGGGCAACAAGTTTAACGTCTTTAAGGCTTTCAGGTACATCACCTCTGACAATACGCTGTGCAAGTCCTTCTACGATTGCGGTTTTACCTACACCCGGTTCACCGATTAGAACAGGGTTATTTTTTGTTCTTCTGTTTAAAACCTGTATAATCCTTCTGACTTCTTCGTCACGTCCGATTACAGGGTCTAACTTTCCTTTTCTTGCTCTTTCCGTTAAATCGGTTGAATATTTTTCAAGAGCTTTCATATTTTCTTCTGCATTTTTATTGTCCACTTTTTTATTTCCTCTTATTTTTTTCATAGCATTAAGTACGGAGTTGGGTGTAACTCCTGATTCTTTTAATATTTGCTGGATATTGCTGTTATCCAGAAGTGTCATTGCCAGCAGAATTGATTCAATCCCGATATATTCATCTTTGAATTTATCAGCTTCCGCCTTTGCAATATCAAGCAATTTGTATGTATTTGTTGACAGAAACAGCTGTTGTGTATTCGGCGGTCCTGATATTGTCGGGAAAGATTTAATTGTGCTCACAATCTTATTGATAAATCCCTGATTAAGTACTTTTAATTCTGTCAGGTAATCTTTGATAATTCCGTCATCTTTTATCATTGCAAGCATAATATGCTCAGGCTGCAGCTCTGAATTTTTATATTCATTCATTATTGCTGCGGATGACGAGATAATCTCCTGCGAATAATTAGTAAATTTTTCAAAATCAACCATAAAATCAACTCCATTCAAAACGATATTTTCTATATAATTATTTTAACGTTTTTTTCAATGAAGTCATTTTAAATTAATTAATAATTAATATTTCATTCGCCAGCCGTCGCTCATTATTCTTGCTGCACAGTACATTCCGGGTGACAATCCTTTTGCGGCTTTTCTGTTACAAGTGCCGTGGCTGTTAGTGCCGCTTATTTGAGCATATGGCTTTTCCATTCCTAATGGTACAAGCTGGCTTTTTTCGTTAATTATAAAAAAGAATAAGTCTTCTCCGGCAACATTAGGACTGTTACTTCCGTTGATATCAATAAAAACGTAATATCCCTGTCCGCCTGTTCCTACTGTCGGATTAAGCCCGATACATGAACTGTCGTTCAATCTCACTGATGCCGTTGCCCTTGCAAAAAACGGAGAATCAATATACCAGCCGTTATTCATCCAGATGTAGGGAGAAGCTAAATCTGTTCCGGAATTATGTGTTTTTTGTGAAGCATCATAGCACATTGCCCGTCTTTCATTGCTTACTTTACCGTATTTTTTTGCTCCGTTAAGTTCCGGAATTATATATTTATCTAATATTATTTCAGCATCATTCCAATCCGGCCACTCTCTAGCAGGTCCGTATTTTACTTCCGCCATTTTTATGGCCTGACTGAAAACGGTATATGACTTCTGTAGTCTTGTGACAGTCACGATTTTATTATACTGGTTTATAACCGTCGGGAGAGTCATTGCTGCAACAACTCCGATTACTCCGAGTGTAATAAGTACTTCTGCTAATGTGAATGCTCTTATTTTCAATTTATCCTCCTTACATGTTTCCATATGGAAACATGTAATACCTAGTATAACATTATATTTTTAATATAGCAACTGTTATAAAGAGAAATATTAATGAATAAAACTATGGAATATCGTAAACAATTTGGCAGAGCCTTGAGAGAGTTACGTAAAATTTATACCGGAAAAACTCTCAGAATGTTTGCTTATGAATATGATATTCCCTGTGCAACACTAAGTCGCATTGAAAACGGACAAAGAGAAGCACAGCTTACAACGTTAAAACGTATCGCGGAAGGTTTCGGCTGGGATTTCGGTGATTTTATAGCAAAAGTTGAAGATAAAATGCCTGACAAGTTTGTTTTGAAAGATGAATAATATGTCATGCTTTTGTTTAAAATCATAAAATTAAATTTATTTATATAT
>JADIND010000001.1 GCA_017694215.1 Candidatus Scatousia excrementipullorum
AAGCTGATAGTAATTACTATTTTACTGAAAAACTTATAGATGAAGTAATTTCAAAAATAAAACCGGGTCAGAACGTTCTTGTAATTATGATGAACGGTGTAGCATTTTACTCACCTTCAAATATGGCACAAATAGTAAACAATCCGGCATTATATGAAAAAACACCGCTTTTATTTTTAGTTTTTTCATATGTTAAAACTCAAACATTTATCGTGCTCTCACAAACCCTTGCAGTAAGACGTTTTGAGAGCAGAGGAGATTGGTCTGCAATTATGTTCACAAAACTTAATAAATGACAAAAAAATAGCAATTTTTCTTTTGTTTGAGACTATATATATATGGAAGGTTTCAAAAAAAGTGTAGTGATGAAAGTAGAGAAAATTAATTACAACACCTATTTAAATAAACCTCCGCAGGTTGGAAAAATAAGATGCGGCGGGCAAACTAATTTTACAGGTCACGTACCTCAAAAAGACCTTATAAAAGAACTTAAAAATATAATTCCGTATCCTATGAAAGTAATAAGTCGTCTTGCAGAGAGCATGGGAGAGGTTCAAAATATTATAATAAACTCTCTCGGTACAGGGCTTGTTGCACCGCTTTTTATAAAATATAATCCGCTATCAAAAACAGATGAAGATACAAGAACATATTCAGCATGGCGTCAGCCGATATCGGCAATTCTTGCAGTGGCAACTCAGGCCGGAATGGTTGCTCCGTTTAATTCCATAATCAGTGACATGTCATATTCCGGCAAATACCCTGAAGAATACAACCTCAGCAATTTCAGAGATGAAAAATATCTCAAAAAAATGATAAAAAAAGCTGAACCTTATCTAACAAAAGACCAGATTGCAAAAAAAGTTCAAGAAACCATGACTGCACAACACAAAGAACTTTTGAATAATCTCAGATATAAAAATAAAATAATGATACTTACAGAAAACGGTCCTGCAAAACAACTTTCTGACAAAACATATTACAATACAATGCTCGATACTATAAAAGCATTAATAAAATCAGATAAAGCAAAAGAGGAAAGCTGCAATACAAAAGAAACCAGACGGTTAATAAGAAGCGAATTTTTAAGCAAAAACAACGCAGCAGTAAAAGAAACCCTTGGCGAAATAAAACAAGAGCTTGATAATGCAAAAAATCTCAATTCAATGAAAAGCTATTTAAAACTTAAATACAAACAGCTTAAAAAAGATAAATGCGATTCAAAATTACTTGAAATGGTCAATGAACTCAGAGCCAGAATTAAGAATGTAAACGATCCTCCGGCAGAAAACGGGAAACCTGTAATTCATACAGACGACATTATAATGGAAGAACTGCGGGAAAAAACAGATAAAATGTTGAAACACGCAGAAAAATACGGAACTATCACGGATGAAAATCTTATAAAAGCCGAAGTTGAAAAAAGTGTAGCCGAAAGAAAGGATGCATTCAAGGTTTCTTTAAAAACTTTACAAGATTTAGAAAAAAGAATTACAAACGGCGAAAAAATCACGGTAAGTGAAATTGAACAATTATTTAAAGAAAAAGCCAAAGGTATCAGTTTTAAAGACAGTGCATTACATACCGAATTTGCAGAAGAACTGATTGATAAATACAAAAATAATATCAAAAACAATATTAAAGGTCACAAACAATTTACAGGTTTAATAATTTCACTTGCGGTACTTCCTATCACCTGCACACTGTTGAACTGGGTATATCCGAGATTTATGGATGCGGTATTCCCGAACCTGTCAAACAAAAAACATGACAACGAATCCAAACAACTGGTTGATAAAGCACCGAAAGAACAAACAGGAGGTGTCGCAGCATGACAAAAGTAAATCCTCTTGTTGAATACGGAATCAGAAAACCGCTGGTGGCTTTATCTAAAGCACCGGGTATGGATATTGTACGCAGAAACTTCCGCAATAAAAATATGGCATTCATTAACGGCCTAGCCATTACATCAATCATTGCCAAAGACGGACTCGGCTGCTATATGTATGTAAACCAGAGCCTGCATAATGATAAAATTCCTGATGATAAACGTAAATTCGTTGCGGCATTAGACCTTGCAAACGGCGGATTGATGATTTTAATGCAGATTTTAATGCACATGACAATCTCAAATAAACTTGTACAGGCAAAAATGTTTAACAAATTATTCGGTAAAAACTTTGACCGTGCCGCATTAAAAACATATAAAAAGATACTGAATAAGCGTGAAAAATTTTCAAATGTTGACGGAAAAGAATTCCATAAGGCAATGGATAATATTAAAGACAGTGTTAATGAAGCCTTTAGCAGTCTGACTTCTCTTGTAGCTGCTACTATTATCGGAAAACGTGTAATAGTTCCGTTCATAGCAACACCTCTGGCTGATAAAACTAAAGCCTGGATGTGCAGAAATGATAAACCGGTAACAGTTGACAAAGAAACAGTTAATACCTACGATAAAGACAATGCTCCGGCAGAAAAACACAAAAAAGATGATGTTAATAATAAACAGTCTTCCAATCTGTTAACAAGCATTAAAAATAAGTTTAGCCACAATAATTAAACTTATTTTATACGTTCAAAATTAACAAACTTACAAACAAATTATTGCATAAGAACAATGCAACAATCAGAAAGGTTTTGTCTGATTTAATTTCAACCTTAAATCTCTAAAGCGGGCAATATCTTCCTGAGTTTTGCCGGAATCTTTGAAAACAGCCTGAGCTGCAGGGTGAACCATAAGCACATAATCCATATGAATTTCAAGAAAATTATATTTTCTCGGAGACTGATTGGCATTTCTCGGGTAAATTTCAGCATTTGTAACAGCGAGGAATCTTCTTTCCTTATCATTCAACAAATCAGTCAATTCACGGTTGGTATTTGTATATTTTGAAACATGAACAATACCTTTAATATCATGATCAACCGTCAATATACAAACTTCTATAGGAACCGTATCAATATGTTTAGCCATCTTCTTATCCTTAACAATCTAATAATAATTTTAGTATAATATACTTTGGATTAATTGTCTATATGTTAAATTTTGTCAATACGTTTTGCAAGACGCATTCCGTAAGCCTCATTAACTTCACCAACAGACATAAAAGCTTTAGGGTCTGTTTCTTTTATAACCTCTTTCATTTTTGCCATCTCAAGTCTTGAGACAACACAATAAATAATTGTTTTTTCCTGACCGGAATAACCGCCTTTTCCCGTCAGATAAGTAACCCCGATTTCCAAATCTTCAACAAGTATCTGTCCGATTTCATAGGCTTTATCACTGATAATTCTGACAGATTTTGAACTGTTAAAGCCTTCAAGAACATGATCAATAACTCTTGATGCTATAAAATAAGTCAAAATTGAATACATAGCCTGTTCCCAGCCAAAAACCAAACCTGCGACACCATAAATAAAGATATTAAATACCATAATAATTTCGCCGACCGAAAGTCCGAATTTTTTAGAAAGAACAAGCGACATTATTTCCGTACCGTCAAGAGAACCTTCGTTTTTCAAGACAATTCCGACACCGGTTCCGAGGATAATTCCGCCGAATACGGTTGCAAGCAGATGATCTTGGGTAATATTATGCCCGTGAAACAAGTTAGTTGCAAAACCGAGCATAGCAATAGCATAAAAAGTTTGAAGTACAAAATATTTACCCATCTTTGTAAATGCAAATAACAAAAACGGAATATTAAACAGAACAATTAACAAACCTAAATTAAAAGATGTGATATAGCTAACAATCATTGATACACCGACGACACCGCCGTCAATCATATTATTCGGAACAAGAAAACACTCAAGAGCAAAACCGGCAATAAAAGCTCCGATTGTAAGAAATAACAACTTTTTTAAGAAGTTGAAAATTTGTTTAAGTTTAAGATATCTGATAATTTTTTTTACCACCTGTTATTTATCCTGATTATGAGTATTTTTACGTATAGTTATAATATTATTTATCTTAAAAATAGTTTTCTTTTCTTCGTTAGTTTTATCTTTATAACCAAGAATAGTTTCCAAATCATTTTTAAGAGTAATCAAATCATCGTATTTTTTTAAAGTTCCGCCAAGAGCAATAGAAACATCACCTGTT
>JADIND010000094.1 GCA_017694215.1 Candidatus Scatousia excrementipullorum
AATCTGTATTGATATTCAATTTTTCCCCAATATCAAGGAGCATTTCAATAAGTTTTTTGTCATTTTTTCTTTTTGATTGCTGCGACATTTCGATGATTTCCGAGATATGGCTGTATATTTTTACAAAATAAATGTTCTGTGCCTCCGCAATATCTACTTCAAGCTCAAGTTTTTCTATGTAATCAAACAGTTCCAGTACAACTTCTGCTTGCTGAATTTCCAGTCCGTATGTCAAGCGGTTAAGGTTCTGATTTATTTTCTTTGCAAAAATTTTATTTGAAGCTGCTTTATCAAGCTTAATCCCCATTCTTTTTGCTTCGTAATTAATATCCATTGCCTGCTGTGTAATAGCAGGATCAACAAAACCTCCTGAGTGAATTATCAAATCATTGAATTTTCTGCTGAGAGCATAACCTGCTGAAATTTTAAATTCATCAGGAATCGTAAGCCCGAGATTTTGCATATGATAGATGGAACTTTTACCTTCATCGTACATTTCTTCGTAAGTTCTGGCGAATTTGTCAAGTTTATCTTTGAGAAGAATTTGCAAGATTTTTCTTCTTTCTTCAATAAAGATATCTTTAAGCGTAAAGTATTCTTTGCCGAAATATTCATCCAGAGCTCTTATAATTTCTGTTATCGGGTCAAGAAGGAATGTTTTCGTCAAGTTATTTTTTATAGTATTAAATTCAATATCTTCTGAATATTCCTTGATTGCACAATGAAAATCTCCGTCAGTGTACTGTATAAGTGCAAAAATCAGGTTTGATTTCTGCTGGGTAATTCTGGACTGAACTTCAATACAGCCTGTGACAAATCTCGAGTTGCCTTTTTCAACTTTTTGGTAATCATGTCTGATAACTTTATAGCAGTAAACATATTCTTCATCGTCAAAATCCTGATAGAGAGAAGAAATTGCCCATAAGCTTGCTATCTGTTTCATTGTTATAATTGACGGCTTAACAAATCTTTCAAAGATATCTTTTCCTGTGCCGTATTCCGCAATATTACTTTTGGCTTCCGAGAGTATTTCAAGGAATTTCTTTTCAAAATCTGCTTTTGTGAAGTTTGCTGCAAGCTGCATTGCACGGGCAGCATACTTCATAATCTGGACGGTTTCAATTCCTGAAATTTCGGAGAAGAACCAGCCGCAGCTTGTGTACATAAGCATTGCCTGACGTTGTATTTCAAGAAGTTCCATTGCACGAACTTTTTGTATATCGGAAAGATCCGCTTTGAAATTTTCCTGTTGAAATTTCGAAATAATTCTGCTGCTTCTGTCGAGGATTACTGAAATGTAGTTGTTACGTACTTCCCAGATGTCTTTGTTAAAGTATTTCGGGCCTTCCTGTTCAAAGATTTTAACCATTTCATCTCTAAGATAATCGAGAGCCTCTCTTAACGGTTTTCTCCATTTTTGATTCCAGCCCGGGTGTCCGCCGGTAGAGCACCCGCAGTCTTCTTTCCATCTGCCGACACCATGGAAACAGCTCCAGCTGGAAGCCTGTTTTATATCCGCTTCATAATCACTTCTGTATTTATCAAGATATTCAGCGTAATTTGTTATGGAGAATCCGGCATCTTTTGCTTTTATTTGAAGGACATAAGCAAGAGCCATATCACCGAATTTTGTATGATGACCGTAACTTTCGCCATCAGTTGCAATGTTTACAAGCTGCGGATAATCTCTCAAATCGGAAATGCCTTCTTTCAGTCGTTTTATAAACTTGTTTCCGTCTTTTAAAAGTTCATCAAATGCAACAGAACGGGAAATCGCACCGTCATAGAAGAAAAGGTCAATGTATTTTCCCGGTGCGGATTTTATGTTATACCTGTAAGATCTTGCAGGATCTACATTACCCCAGCTTACATCCTGCCATTCTTTAGCACCTTCTTTCCGGATTTTTAGTGCCTGATACGGGGATAGTATGGTAAATTTTATCCCGTTAGCCTCCAGAAGTCTTAAAGTATCGTCATCGACTGCGGTTTCAGCAAGCCACATGCCCTCCGGTTTTCTTCCGAAACGGTATTCAAAGTCTTTGATACCCCATTTTATCTGGGTATCTTTGTCATGCTCGTTGGCAAGCGGCATAATCATGTGATTGTAAACCTGAGCTATCGCATTCCCGTGTCCGTTATGTTCGGAGATACTTTCAATATCAGCTTTTATAATTCTTTCATATGTAAGAGGTGCAAATTTTTCCATCCATGAAAGCAGTGTAGGACCGAAGTTGAAACTTATGTGTTCATAGTTATTCACCATGTCCAGTATCCGGTTTCTGCTGTCAACTATTTTTGATACGGAGTTAGGATTGTAGCATTCTTTATTAATTCGTTCATTCCAGTCGTGGAAAGGCAGAGCACTGTCTTGAAGTTCTATGGCTTCAAGCCATGGATTTTCTCTCGGTGGCTGGTAGAAATGTCCGTGTATTGCGAGAAATACTTCATTTTTTTTATTATTTTCCATATCTTAACTCCGTATTTTTATTATTTATGATTTATTATTCGCTGTAGCAGCCGGCTTTTTTGTCAGGACTGTAAATTGTTCGGCGTCCATCCATACATCACCGAGAGCGTTTGAGAATACATGTCCGGCAACTTCTATCTGATCTCCGGATTCAAGATCGATATGTTTTTCGGCTTCTTTTCTGTCAAGAAAAATCTTTAATTCGGAAAGTGGTACGTTATGTGTCGTGACATCTCCTCTTTGTATAAGGAAGGTTATATATTTTTCCGAGCTTCTGTATGCTGGTGTGTAATCAAGCCCGAGAGTCGCATATTTGTCAAATTTAGCTTTAAATTTAACATATTTATTGAGATATTTTCCAGGATAATTAACCATATCAACAGGATCAACAATTACATAATTCTTTTGCGGGGTTACTGTAGTTGATGCTGCTATGCTACGGGTAGCTGCAGGTATAAGCGGATTTGTTGTTGCCGCATTAGTTAATGTTATTGTTCCTGCTCCCAAAATGATTATTAATGCTGCTGAGATTACTTTTATTTTATTCATAACAAATATTGACCTCTTCTTACTATAATCGATATCTTATACTAATTATATTATCACACATATTATTTTTTGTAACTACCTTACTTGAGAATATATAAAAAAAACGGACTTCCAAAAAGGTTGTCCGGTATTTCATTTCTGAAACAAAAAGGATTTACATTAACTTAAGTCTTTTCTTCACTCTCAATATTTAATATTCAATGCCTTGTCTTGCCATAACACCTATATCAAAGTAATGTTTTATCGGTTTCATTTCCGTTACAAGGTGTGCAATGGCTTTTAATTCCGGATGTGCATAACGTCCTGTTAATACAATTTCAAGATTTTCAGGCTTGTGAAGAAGTGCATCTTTAACTTCGCTTACCTTAATCATATTCATTGCTGTACAAATATTAATTTCATCAAGAATGATAAGCTGGTATTCCCCGGAATTAATAGCTTTTTTAGCAAATTCCCAGCCTTTTTTAGCTTCTCTGAAATCATCCATGCAAACATTGTGAGAATAACATACTCTATCCATCCCAAACTGAACTACATCAAGATTTGGAAGGAATTTAGAAGAAGTAATAATTTCTCCGTAGGAAGTAGCACTGTCTCCTTTTGTAAACTGAATAATCAAAACTTTCCAACCGTGTCCCAATGCTCTTAGAGCAAGTCCCAAAGATGCTGTTGTCTTACCTTTTCCATCTCCCGTATAAATTTGTATATAACCATGCTCTAACACTTCTGACTACCTCCAAATACAACTATAACCGTGTTATTATCTCCATCACCATTTTAAACGATATTATAAAATATTTAATCGTCCTTTAGGTCGAAACCATGAGATGGAAGTTTTTACTAACCCCCACCTCCCAAGATTTGTATATTCATCATAGTCCTAAATTTTTAAAAAATAAACAGGATTAAGCGTACCCATGACAATCTTTTTACAATTCAAATTTCTTTATTTTTGTATATCAAGATTTTGATTGAATTACAGCCGATTACATCTATAGTAAAAAAGTTTACTAAATTTTTGTTAAGTAATTGCTTTTTTTACTTGCAAAACCTCAAAGAAATCACTGCTGTTGTGTCATGGTCATTATATAAAACATTAAGTCTTGTAAAGAATGTTTTAAAAAATTGATTATTTATATAAAAATAGGGTCATAATATAAATAGAGGTCGATAAAATTTTTAAAGTAAAGAGATTGTAAAGTTATGTTACTAAAATATATAAAATTAGCAATTTTAATAAATAAAAATCGTTTATATATATATAAAGTATATAAAAAGAGAGCGAGTATTTAGATATGTCTGTTGAATTACACAACAAGAAAATATCGGTTAAACCGGGTTTCGGAAGAAAACTTGAAACTCCGACATTTAACAAGACAAAAACTTCCTCCGCAGGAGGAGCGGACAGTTCTGTCTTTTCTAATACTACAACTCTTAACAGAACTTCGTTAAAAGATTCTGCAAGTCAATCTATTTCTACTTCAACCTTAAATAAAAGTTTATCAACAAGTTATACATCATCGTCGTCAAGTGTGTTCAAAAGCCGAAGTGCAAACTTTGTACCGGGCAATCACTTCCTTGGTGTGAGTGATTATGTAAGAGATAGAAATGATGTAAGAACAGGTATCACGACAGGAATAGGCTATGATGCCAGTGTTGGCGGATACAGAAGCGGTAAACATGATCTTGAGTTATTTACCGGCGGTCTTACACAGGCAAGTGAACGTAGAATGATGCAAAGAGCCGGCATGGTTGATTTAAGTAAGTTAGGTCAAATCAATTTTGGCGGTTCAAATAACAGCGGAAGCAGCGGCAAGACTTCATGGCTTGCAAAACTCGGAATCGGTTTGGGAATCGCTGGTGTTGCTGTCGGCGGCGGGGTTGCCATAGCTAATCTGGTTAAAACAAATAAAGCTAAAAAGGCTGCTAAAAATGAAGATAATATTAGTAAACTTAATAACACCAACTCTACTCCTAAGTCTGAGCCGGTAAAAACTAAAGATAATACGGAAGAAATCAAAGGTATTCAGACTTCAACTAATCCGACCGTCCAATCTTTACAATCTGTTAAAACATCACAGGAATGTAAAAATATTGTATCTCAGTTAACCGAACAACAACAAACAGTTAATAATACTATTGAGTTGAATAAGAATAATCTTGCTGAGGCAACAAAAGGTAAAGAAAGTGCTCAAACTTCTCTGGATACGGCAACTCAGGGTATTTCAACCGAAAAACAAAATATCCAGAAACAAGAAGGTACTATTACTAAACTTCAAAGTCAGTTGAGTCAGTTAGACCCTAATTCTGAAAATTATTCGGAAATGAAAGCACAGCTTGAGCAGCAGATTAAAGAAGCGGAAACCGCTAAAGCTGATTCGGAAACAAATTTGAAAAACTATGAACAGCAAAGAGATAATGCACAAAATAGTATTTCGCAATTTGACAGAGAAATTTCTTCTATAAATACTGACTTATCAAGCTTAAATGCAGAAAAAACAGAAATTGATAAAGGTATTGAATATGCTAATAAGAAAGCTGACGAACTTTCAGCTAAAGAAAATCAAGATAAGAAGGCCTGATGTAAAAAACTTTACATTAGGCTTTACTTTTATAAATAGTTAATTTATAATGAAAAAGAAGACAGCATTGTCATTAAAAAAGAACGGGAACCCCCGTTCTTTTTTACTCATATAGGTTAAGAAAGAAGGTTGTATCGTGAAACAGGAAATTAACAGGCATGAAGTTCTGGAAAAAATTACACCGTTAATAGAAAATACCGCCATGCGATTCGGTTATATACCTATTGAGATAGAGTTTATAAAAGAAAACCACAGATGGTTTCTGCGAATATTTTTATATTCAAAAGAGAAGGATGTAACACTTGATGACTGTGAAAAAGTTACTAGAAGCCTTTCTGATTTTCTGGACGAGCTTATTCCCGTAAAATACAATCTGGAGGTTTCTTCGCCCGGCTTGGAGAGAAAATTTAAATCAGACAAAGAGTTTGTGATTTTTAAAGGCAGAAGAGTAAGTATAAAACTTAAAAATCCTCTTGAGGGTGAAACCGAAAAAATTTTTAAAGGCGAAATCCTTGATTTTGATGAAAATGAAGGTTTGAAGTTTTTCAGATTTGATGACGGACAGGAATTGCAGATTCCCCGTTCCAATATTCAATCGGCAAAGTTATATATTGATTAACAATTTTTTAATATGAAAGGATAAAAAAATGATTAAAATCGGAACAGCACTTTTTGAAGCTTGCGAAGAACTGGAAAGAGAAAGAGGTATTTCAAAAGAAATTCTGATTTCATCTTTATGTGATGCAATGGTTGCAGCTTACAAAAAGCATATGAGAGTTAAAGAAGCTGCAAATATTGAGGCAATTCTTGATGAACAGGCCGGTGAAATCGGTGTTTTCAGCACAAAAACTGTTGTTGAATCAGTTGAGGAAGGCGAAGAAGACACACAGATTTCAATAGGTGAAGCAAAAGAAATTGACGAAGATGTTGAAGTCGGTGATGAAGTAAAAATTGAAGTTACACCGGAACAGTTTGGCAGAATTGCTGCACAGGCTGCAAAACAGGTTATTACACAGAGAATCAGGGAAGCTGAAAGAAATCTCGTTTTAAATGAATTTCTTGAAAAGAAAGGCACTCTTACAACAGGTATTATTCAGCGTGTTGAAAACCGTAATGTAATCGTTAATATTGGTAAAACCGATGCGATTATGCCTCAAAAAGAACAGATTCCGGGTGAATATTACAAGCCGGGCAACAGAATCAGAGTGTTTGTTCTTAACGTAAAAGAAACAACAAGACTGCCGCAGGTAATTGTTTCACATGCTCATGCAGAAATAGTCAGAGAACTCTTTGAACTTGAAGTTCCGGAAATTGAAGACGGTATTGTTGAAATTAAATCAATTTCGCGTGAGGCCGGTTACAGAACAAAAATTGCGGTATGGTCAAATGATCCGGAAGTTGATTCGGTCGGAGCATGTATCGGACCACGCGGAAGCAGAATTCAGACAATCGTTTCTGAATTGAAAAACGAAAAAATTGATATCGTAAGATATTCTGAAGACCCTGTTGAATATATCGTAAACGCTCTTTCTCCGGCTAGAGTTGTGTCGGTTGATATTTTGGCGGATGATGAATATTCACATGAAGCAATGGTTGTAGTTCCGGATGACCAGCTTTCACTTGCTATCGGCAGAGAAGGCCAAAACGTAAGGCTGGCTCACAAACTTACAGGCTGGAAGATAGATATTAAGAGCGTTTCTCAAATGGAAAAAGCAGAAGCCGCTAACTTCCAAAACTATGAAGAACAGCCTGAAGAAGAGGAAGATGATTCAAGAGAAGATGAACTCCAACAGGAAATTGAAGAAGAAATGAACCAGCAGGCTCTTGATGAAGAAGATTTTCAGGAAGAAACTCAGGAAGAATCTTCTGAAGATGCAGAAGAATAATTTATATGAGCATGTCTAAGAAAAGACCCGCAGTATAAGCGGGTCTTTTTTTGTAAATGTTGGCAAAAATAATATCATTCCTTGTTGACAAAAAACTTTGAGCAAATATCATAATGATAGTATGGCTTAAAGACCAAATTAGTATTGTAGTATAAACTAGAAGAAAAAGGAGATTAATCTCATGGCACGTGAAAAGTATGAACGTACGAAACCGCACGTCAACGTAGGTACAATCGGCCACGTTGACCACGGTAAAACAACATTAACAGCTGCTATTACTGCTGTATTGGCTGCTGCAGGTCAAGCTGCATTGAAAAAATTTGATGAAATCGACGCAGCTCCTGAAGAAAGAGCTAGAGGTATAACCATCTCTACTGCTCACGTAGAATATGAAACCGCAACAAGACACTATGCACACGTTGACTGCCCGGGGCACGCTGACTATGTTAAAAACATGATTACAGGTGCTGCTCAGATGGATGGTGCAATCCTCGTTGTTGCTGCTACTGACGGTGCTATGCCTCAGACTCGTGAACACATCCTGTTAGCTAGACAGGTTGGTGTTCCTAACCTTGTTGTATTCTTAAACAAATGCGATATGGTTGATGATCCTGAATTGTTAGAACTCGTTGAAATGGAAGTTAGAGAACTTCTTTCTTCTTACGAATTC
This sequence comes from Candidatus Scatousia excrementipullorum, assembly GCA_017694215.1. Classification (GTDB taxonomy): domain Bacteria; phylum Cyanobacteriota; class Vampirovibrionia; order Gastranaerophilales; family Gastranaerophilaceae; genus Scatousia; species Scatousia excrementipullorum. Next base: position 8,155 of record JADIND010000094.1, read on the forward strand.
GACGGCGACAACATTCCGTTCATCCACGGTTCAGCTTTGAAAGCTCTTGAAGCTGCTCAGGCTAACCCTGCTATTAAACGCGGTGAAGATAAATGGGTTGATAAAATCTGGGAATTGATGGATGCTATCGACACTTACTTCCCAACTCCTGAACGTGACTTAGACAAACCGTTCTTGATGCCTGTTGAAGACGTATTCTCTATCACAGGTCGTGGTACTGTTGCTACAGGCCGTGTAGAACGTGGTGTTGTTAAAGTTGGTGACGAAGTTGAATTAGTTGGTCTTGGCGAAACTAAGAAAACAACTGTTACCGGTGTTGAAATGTTCAGAAAATCTCTTGACCAAGGTCAGGCTGGTGATAACATCGGTGCATTGCTTCGTGGTATCGACAAAACTGATATTCAGCGTGGTCAGGTTCTTGCTAAACCGGGAACAATTCATCCGCACACTAAATTCACTGCAAACGTTTACGTATTGACTAAAGAAGAAGGCGGACGTCATACTCCATTCTTCCCTGGCTACAGACCTCAGTTCTACATCAGAACAACTGACGTAACCGGTTCAATCAAATTTGACGGTCAAATGGTAATGCCTGGTGATAACGTAGTTATGGAAGTTGAACTTATCGCTCCTGTAG
>JADIND010000095.1 GCA_017694215.1 Candidatus Scatousia excrementipullorum
TTGCGGCTTTCAAAGCATCTACACCTTTTTTATGACCGAATGCCGAGGGAAGATTTTTCTCTTTTGCCCAGCGTCTGTTTCCGTCCATAATAATTGCTATGTGGCGTAATTTCGTATTTTTAACTATATCAATTATTTCCTGCTCTTTATCAACGGTTAACATTTTAGTTCCTTTAAAATTGTGCAAATGAATTATAGCACGAAAAAATTTTACTGCAAAAATTTCAAAACATTATGCTATAATTACATTACAAATAAAAGGACAGGTATGAAAAGAGCGGTTGTTTTCGCACATTATGACAAAGATTCCATAATTGATGATTATGTAATTTATTATCTTAAAGCTTTAAAAAACTGTATTGAAAAAGTGATTTTCGTATCCTGCTGCAACCTTTCGCAGACAGAAAAGGATAAACTTGAACAAATCGCGGATTATATCATTGCAGAACCGCATAAAGAATACGATTTCGGCTCCTACAAACGCGGATTTGAGGTTATAAAAAAAGAAGGTCTGAGCAATTACGAAGAAATAATTTTCGCAAACGATTCCTGCTTCGGTCCTCTTTACCCTCTCGAAACGGTTCTTGAAACAATGGAAGAAAAAAACTGTGATTTCTGGGGAATTACCAAAAATTACTTTGGCTTTAGCAAGAGAATCCCGCATATTCAAAGTTTCTTTATTGCATTCAGAAAAAATGTTTTTATGGACGGGGAATTTTTAAACTTTATCAAAAACATAAAAGCAGAAACCTGTAAGAATGATGTTATAAAAAAATACGAAATCGGCTTATCGCAAATGCTTTACAAAAACGGTTACAAAGATGCCGCATACATCAATGCTTATAAAAACATTTCCAATCCGACAATTATTAAATGGGAACAGCTCATTTTAAAATACAATATGCCGCTATTAAAATGTAATCTGATAAGAATGCACTATACTGATTATACGACTGTTGATAACTGGCAGGAAGTCATTAAAACAACCCCATATCCCGTTGAGCTTATAGAAAAAAATATCAGAAGAACAAAAGACCCGAACGGCAAAGAATTAAACGCCCCTAAATTTATTAAAAATTTCCTGTTTAATTATATTATGAATTCTCCTAATATAATACGCTATCCGGTTATGAAGATTGCAAAAATATTTTTTTCAAAAGCTTAACAAGAATAAAAGCCGGAATTGTATATAAAATAAAGAGCAATAATCCGAAAGAAGGTTTTTTCCTGAAAACTTCAATCATTGCAAGAACATTTGTCATAATACAATTTGCGGAACTCTTTTGATTTATATAACTGTCAGAATGTATTCTCCAATTCGTAAGCTTCTTATCAAGGTAATAAAATTTGTTTCCGTAAGCCATTTGAATATAAAGCCACCAGTCAAGCAGCCTGTCAGACGGAGTATTCCAGTTGACGTTGTCAAATAAATCCTTTCTTATCATAACGGAAGAAAATGTCAGGATACGGTTTTGCAAATTCATATCCCAGAACATATTTCTCGGATATTTCTGACTTCTCAAAAATCTTCTGTTCTCCTCCGCAAGAAATTTCATCCTGCCGGCATTGCCGACGAGTTCAACGTCGTTAAAAATCACAGCCGCATCCGGATTTTTCAAAATAACTTTAAATTTTTCCGCAAGATAATCCGGCGACCAGGTATCGTCGCTTTCGAGAACAGCAATCCATTTCCCGCTTGCATATTTTAAAGCCTTTTCCAGAGTAGCCTCGAGCCCCATATTCATATCATTAACAACGGTTCTCACACGCCTGTCAGAAACCGCTGATTTTGTGATAATTTCAACCGACATATCCTCGGAAGCATCATCAATAACTATCAGCTCCCAATCATCAAATGTCTGATTTTTCACCGACTCAATGGTATCTTTTATATATTTTTCATAATTATAACTTGTAACAATAACTGAAACGAACATAAGCAAATTATAAAAAAACAATCTATAGCAGACAATACACCAAATATTGTAATATTTCTTAATGAAATACAAAAAATTAGCAATTTTACAGGAAGTAAATACTTTATATATATAATAATAGGAAAAAAGAGGGATTGTCATGTCGAACATTAATCCGATAGATGCAGTAAAAAATTATTATAACTCGCTTGACAGTGAGGGTAAAGCTAACTTTCAAAAAGAAACAGGCTTTGGCGGACTTTCAAGTTTAAGCATTATGTCTATGGACTTTGCAGAGCAATTCTGCAAAAGCCATAATATTAATTTGAATGCTGATTCTGTATGGAACCTTTATGAAAAAGGCAAAGCGGATTATGCTAAAGCACTTGGCAGATATAACGAAGCCGAAGCAATTTATCAGGACTTAAAAGCACAGCAGGATACAGCAAAAGCAAAATATGACTCTCTTGTAAAAAATTATGTTGCCGATAACGGTGAAGATGCACAAATCACCAGCACACAGGATAAAGAATTCAGAAACAAATCAAAATATACAACAGATTTAATAAAAAATACAAAAGCAGCGGATTCTGCAGTAATGCTTGCACTCGATGCACGCCGAAATGCGGTTAACGAACAACGTCATGGTCTTATGTACGGTGCAGGCCTGAATTTGAACGGCTAATATTTTTTATATCATGCTTTGTAACGCCATTTTAACAGAACGGTTGATTTTTTTCTTTGATATATTATTATGAGCTGTGTAGAGTGCTTACGCCAATAGTCACTCACAACATAAAGGAAATTAAAATGCCAAACTTGAAAAACAAACTCGACATCATTAAAGAATATGGTGCAAACGAAAAAGATACCGGCTCCGTAGAAGTTCAGATTGCTTTGTTGAGCCAGAAAATTTCTGAATTAACAGAACACTTGAAAACCAACCAGAAAGATTTCGCTACAAAAAGAGGTCTTTTGATGATGGTCGGAAGAAGAAAAAGATTACTCTCTTATCTCAAGGAAAGAAACCTTGACGGTTACAGAGAATTAATCAAAAAACTCGGTATCAGAGGTTAATTTTCAAATTCTTACACAAAACGGCATCCTCTTTTAAGGCGGGTGCCGTTTTTATATTAACGAGAGCCGTTCTGTGGCGATGTATCAGATTAAAAAAGGGAGAACAAATGAAAGCACTGAAATCAATGCGGCTGCACATAGGAATTTTCGGAAAAACGAATGCGGGAAAATCCGCATTTTTAAACCGAATTACAAATCAGGATGTATCAATAGTTTCGGATATTGCAGGCACAACAACGGATGTTGTTGAAAAATCCATGGAACTTCTCCCTGTTGGTCCTGTGGTATTTCTGGATACTGCAGGGATAAACGATTCCACACAACTCGGCGAAGAACGCATTGAAAAAACAATGAAAGTCATCAACCGTACGGATATCGCAGTTATCCTTTGCGATTATACGGGATTTGATAATTACGAAATTAATCTTGTGAAAAAATTTGAGGAACTGAATATTCCTTACATTGTTGTCATTAATAAATCAGATATTGAAGAAATTTCCGATGACAAATATAAAAAAATAGTCGAAAATGTCAAAGACGGAACTGCCATTTTAAAAACATCGGCAAAAACCGATGAGGATATTGTTTTTAAATTCAAAGCAAAACTTGTCAAAATGCTTCCTGAAGATTACGTTAATTCACCGAAAATCGCAGGGGATCTGGTACCGCCCAAAAGCACGGTTATCCTTGTAATTCCGATAGATAAAGAGGCACCGAAAGGCAGAATTATACTCCCGCAGGTTCAGACGATACGAGATTTGCTGGACAGTAATTGTTTGACTTACGTTGTGAAGGTTCCGGAACTCAAGCAGGCACTTGATAATCTGAAAGAGCCGCCTTCACTTGTTGTCACGGATTCACAGGCTTTTAAAGAGGTTGCGGAAATTGTTCCGGGAAATATCAAACTTACCTCTTTTTCCATACTTTTTGCAAGATTAAAAGGGGATTTAGAAGCCTTTAAAAACGGAGCAAATGCCATAGAAAACCTCAAAGACGGCGACAGGGTTCTTATTCTGGAAAGCTGCACCCATCACGCAATAGAAGATGATATCGGCAGAGTAAAAATCCCTAATCTGCTTTTGAAAAAAACAGGTAAAAATTTAATTATAGAAAATTACGCGGGACATGATTTCCCTGATATTGATAAATACAGCCTTATCATACACTGTGGAGCGTGCATGACCAACCGCCGCGAAATATTATCAAGGATTCTTATTGCAAATAAAAAAAGAATTCCGATAACAAACTACGGAATAACGATTTCATACTGCCTCGGAATTCTAAAAAGAGCTGTACAAATTTTTGAATAAAAAGGTGAACCGTATTCAAAATCTTAAAAAAAAATAGGCGGCACGAACTGCCGGAGGGTTTTTCGACACTCCGCTATCACACTGCCGCCGCAACATGTCATCCTGAAAGCGTAGAAAAATTAGTTGAGCCTTTTTAAGCGAAACTTTATTTTTCAAGTAATGTAGGTTTTGGGAATCTCTGATTACCGAGACATTTTTGTTGTGGTAAATTAAAAAATTAAAATTTACCACAACCTACTGTTCTATCGTCCGTCCGTAAATCCGCCGTAGGGAGAGGGAATATTATGCGTCATTGCGGGCTCCGACCCGCAATCGCATTACCGCAGCAGCCTGTCATCCTGAACTGGCTGCAAAATCCGTTGAGACGAAGTCGAAACGTGATTTTATGCCCCTACCTGGTGTTTCAGGATCTCTTAATTATGACAAATAAAGAGATTCTAAACAGTCACAAATTTCGTGAGCCGCAGCAGTTAACGTTTCAGAATGACATGAGGAAAATCCCCCTTCTCTTCCCCCTTTAGAAAAATGGAGCTCGGGCTCTGCTGCCTTTGTTTATCATATAAATCCTTCTACATTCACTTTATTACACTAATGTTTAAACAGGTCTTTGACGGAAAACTTTTTCAGATTTTCATTGTGAAATTCAAGCATCTTTTTTGCAATAGGATTCGTCTGACGTGCCGGTTTTACTTTCTTCTCAACCCGTTCTTCCGTCTTTTCGTTTTCTATTACGGTTAATTTTCGCTCTTTTCTGTTATCCATAAAGACATTATACCTCTATATTTATATAAAAAACAGCTTGACACAAAAATTGCCCTCAATATTATATAAATCATATATAACTTTACATTGCTTAATAATTTATGCCCTCGGATGGGTTTCATTGTAAACTTCTTTTAAGTGCTGGGAAGAAATGTGGGTGTAAATCTGGGTGTTTGAAATACTTGCGTGCCCGAGAAGCTCCTGCACGACTCTCAAATCCGCCCCGTTTTCAATTAAATGAGTTGCAAAACTGTGCCGGAAAACGTGCGGGGTCACGTGTTTCGGAAGCTGAATTTTTTCGACGGTATCGTTTATAACGTTTCTTATCGTTCTGGTTTGCAGTCTATAGCCCGTGTTATTGATAAAAACAGGCGAATTTTCGTTTTCTTCCACCCTGTAGCCCTTTGCAACAAGCGGTCTGGCTGTTTTTATATAACGCTCAAGATATGATTTTGCACGGTCAGAAACAAGTATAATACGCTCCTTTGCACCTTTTCCGAAAACACGGATTTCGTTGTTTGCAAGGTTTAAATCCTCAAAATTCAGCCCGCTGAGTTCCGATACCCGCATTCCCGTCGCCCATAAAAGTTCCAGTATGGCTTTGTTTCTGAATCCAGCTGGTGTTTCAATTTGTATGTTATTTAAAATCTGCTCAACCTCAAACTGCGTGAGGAATTTAGGCAGTGTTTTCGGTCGTTTCGGGGCTGTAAGATTTATTGCCGGATTTGTTTCTATTTTCTTTTCCCGATACAAATATTTATAAAAAGTTCGAAGTGAGGCAATTTTTCTTGCGATTGTGTTTTTTTTATAATTAAACTTCTGTATAAAATGGAGATATTCACGCACTTTCGGAAAATCAACAGCACACGCTCCCGTGTCGCCAAGCCAGAGCAAAAAGTCAAGAATGTCCGAACAGTAAGCCTTTGCGGTGTGTTCGGAAAAATTTCTCTCTACAAGAATGTATGTTCTAAAATCCTCTAAATCATGTTTTGAACTTGAATTTAAACCCATCATTTGCCTTATTGATTTTTTGCCGTAACTATTATACAATATTTTTATAAGAATTAAAATATTAAAAAATAATAAGTATCCCAGGAGATAACATGAATTGTAAAAAACTTTTAATAGCTTCATTAATTTTCGCAAACATCCTAAGCATGCAGTGTGCCTTTTCAACCGAATTACAGGCAAAAGTCGCTAAAGGAAGCACTGTTTACAAAAAATATGCATCTATTGACAAAATGATTGAGTACAACAATTATCGCGAGGCTGATGCCGCGTTAAAAGAAGTTCTGAACAAGTATCCGAATGATTTGGAAGCTAAATCTTTGAGAATTATCTGGATGGCTCAGCAGCAAAAACTGGCTCCGGCTCAGAAAGAACTCGATACCTTGCTGAAAGAACATCCTGATTATGCACCTTTACACTACGCTCAGGGGCTTGTGTATATGAAAAGAAGAACTTCTTCGGACGTTACCTACATCCGCGATACGAAAAATCTTCTTGACGAAGCTATAAAAGAATTCGTAAAAGCCGTTAATATTGATAATAACTATTATCAGGCATACAACGCAATGGGTGTAGCAACACTCCAGCTCGGAAACAGAAATGATGCAAAAGATTTGTTTGAAACAGCTATTAAAATTAATCCTCAATTCGCAACCGCTTACGACAATCTGGGCAACCTTGAGCTTATCAACGGAAACCTTACTGCTGCGGAAGATTATTTGATGAGTTCGTTGAAATACAACTCCCATAACCCGACTGCAATGTACCATCTGGCACAGGTTGCTGTCAGACAAAAAGATTACAACAAGGCACTCACATGGCTGAACCACTCTTTGCATATCAACCCGAATTCATCTCCGGCATTGACTCTGCAGGGTGAATGTTATTTAGTTCAGGGAAACCAGGCTGCTGCTATCAATTCGTTTAAGAAAGCAGTTACAGTGAAGCCTGAAAACTCCAGACCTTACATCAATCTGGCTAATATCTACGAAAAACGTTCCGATGCCGAATTTGCTATGGAACAGTTGAAAACCGTTCTTGCTATCAACCCTCATTACAACGATGCTATTATGAGAGTTGCGGATTTATCTCTGGAAACCAGAAAATATAATCAGGCTCTGGATTATTATTCAAAACTTATTGACGATGCACAGTACGGTAACGATGCGATTATCGGACTTGCAAACACTTATTACGAAATGTCTAAAGACCGCGGCGACAGCGGTGATATGACTACAAACAAGGAATTATATCTGGCTTACGACTATATCAATCAGGCTATCGAAAGAGTTCCTGACAGATTGGATTTGCACCTTGCAAAAATTAAACTGGCAAAACTCACTCACCAGCTGCCTATGACAAGAGACAGCCTTAATTACATTGTTCAATCAGCTTCCAACAATCTTATGGATAATGTAATTAAAGGCGAAGCTTATCTGGCACTCGGCAGAGAACAGGACGCTGTTTATACGTTTGAAAATGCTATTAATTTTGCAAACAATGTTGATGACGAACTTTATCTGGCAGAAATTCTTGTTCATAACAGACAGTTCAGAACGGCACGCGTTGCATTGAAAAAAGTTTTAATGCAGGAGCCTGATAATGTTATTGCCAAAAACGGTCTTGCTTATATTGATTTGTGTGAAACAAAATCCAACGAATTCTTTGATGTTGCACAAAGACAGTTCGCCGAAAAGAATTACGCTTCTACAATCGAATACTGCAACCGTGCTATAGACTTTTACCACAACAGCCCGGGTATTGCCAAGTTGAAAGCTATGGCGTTTGAAAAAGAATACAACTATCAGGGTGCGGTTAAATATTATACCCAGTATCTTTCTATGAACCCTAACGCTTTGGACAGGGCTGATATATTGAGAAAAATCGAACAATTTAAAAAGAAAATATAATAGCACTGTATGAAAAATGAAAAAATTTGATATCAGAAAGACCTTTGAAGTATTCTGGAAAGAACCTTTAAGTATTCTTAAAGTCGGATTATTTCAAATCGTCCACATTCAATCCAATATATTTAACCAGAAACCTTCCGTAAACATTGATTTTATGGACAACAAAACTCAGATTACCGTTGTTGACAGCGACAAAATGTACAATTTATTTCAGACGGTATTGTTTAAGCAAAAACTGAAAGAACAGCAAAAGAAGGCATTATCGGCTAAATGAAAGGGAAAAAATTTATAAATGCAAAATTTGTCATAAGTGCGGAAAAACTGAGCCAGTGTCCGCACTTTGATTTACCGGAATATCCGCTTCTGGGGCGGTCGAATGTCGGAAAATCCTCGTTTATTAACGGGCTTGCCAACCATAAAAAACTTGCAAAGACATCAAACACACCAGGAAAAACAAGGTTAATTAATTTTTTTGATTTTTCAAATTTGTTTACTATAGCGGATTTGCCGGGCTACGGGTATGCGAAGGTTTCAAGAGAGGCTCAAAACCGCTGGCAGAAATATCTTGAGGAATATCTTCTCAAAAGAGAGCAGATAAAATGTCTTATACAGCTGATTGACGGGCGTCATGAAATCCAGAAGAACGATTTTCAGATGCGGGAATGGGTTATGGCGTACAATCTGCCGATAATAACCGTTGTAACAAAAATGGATTACGTTGCGAAAAATAAAACACTGAATATTTTAAAATCTGTTGAAAAGGAGTTCGGCGGGCTTGTGCTGCCTTTTAGTGCTGTAGATAATCGTTATAATGAAAAAATTATTGAATTTTTGACAGGGGAAGATTAAAACGTTGCAAGACATAATACACGTTTCAAACACATTCACAGTACCGGCTGCGGGGCTGCGGATAAGAAACCGTTGTTTTCTGGGCGGGAATTATGTTTTTTACAAAGACTCATAAAATTTCTTCATAAGAACGGCATCGTCTTCAATATTAGGGCTTTCGCAGACCAGAGCCCCTTTGACGTTGAATTCTTTTAATGCTTTCATCAAGTCTTTATAATTCATATCAGATTCTTCAAGATTGAGGTGTTTTTTTTCGCCCTTGTCGCCGTAATCTATTCCGGCAAGGTGTCCGTGGAAGTTATCCAGGGCGTAAGAACCGATTTCTTTCCCCATTTTTTCCAGAATTTTGCAAAAATCGTCATAGGTATTAAACCCGCCGGCAGTTCTTGCGTGGAGGTGCGAAAAATCAACACACGGCAGAACGTTATTTATTTCTTTGGAAAGCCGGATTATTTCCTCTAAATCACCCCATTGCGTAGCTTTTCCTGTTGTTTCAGGTCTAATCCAGACATTTATACCTTCGTTTTTAAACAGTTCCGAAATAATTTCAACTTTAGATTTTATTTTTTGATAAACGTCTTCCTTATCGCTTTTCATATAATATGCAGCGTGGAATGTTATGCTGAATGCTCCGGCTGCATATGCAGCAACACCTGTTTCTATAATCCTTTGAACACTTGCTTCAATCTTTTCTTCTTCCGGAGAATTAAGATTTATATAGAAAGGTGCATGTGCAGTTAATATTAAATTTTTTTCTTTTCTTTTATTATTTACAAGTTTTCTTGTTTCTTCACTCATCCTGACACCATGGACAAATTCCAGCTCCATCCCGTCGAGGCCAAGTTCTTCCAGAATTTCAAAAGCTCGTCCGTAGCTGCCTTTGCCTGTCGTCAGCGGCATTCCGGCAGTTAAAAAATTCAATTTATCAAATACAAAATTTTGCAATGTACGCTCCTGTGATTACTGCTGCCAAACAAATTATGATACTTATTATTATATACAAAAAAGCCTGCAGAAAGTGTGCATTTTTTATCATCTCAAAAAGTTCCAGCGAAAAAGTGCTGAATGTAGTAAGTCCTCCGCAAAAACCTGCGGTCAATGCATATTTCAGGGCAGGATTTATTTCCTGTTTGTCAATAAAAAATACATACAAAAATCCAATTAAAAAGCATCCGGTAACATTCACCCAAAAAGTTGCCAACGGCAGATTCAAATGGGACTGCTTGAGGAAAAATACTCCTGTTAAATACCGCAAAACAGCTCCCAGACCTCCGCCGGTAAATATAGCAATAATGTTAAGCATTAATTTTTACCCGAATAAGTTCTTCAAGGATTTCGGCACTATCACCAACCATCCGGCAGCAGTGCTGTTTACGTTCCATACCTTCCAATCCGGCGGTTAAGGCTTTACAGCAGGTGACTCTGTGGCGTTTTTTGAATTCTTCAATCATATGTGCAGCCTTAATTCTTGCCTCGGTATCGTTCCCTTTTGAATTTTCTTTCCCGTAGTTGTAACCTATAACAAGCTGTGCTCCGGCAACCGCTCCGCAAAGACATCCCGAACTCATTCCGCCGGAAAAAGCAGTTGCACACGGCAAGAGAGATTTGTCGCACAATCCTGCATCAATCGCCGCCATCACAACACTCTCCGAGCACGAATATCCTTTGTTTATATAATAATCAACAGCGTTCTTTTTCATTATTTACTCCTTTGCCATTATTATAACACAAATGAAACGGCCGGTTTATATGCCGGCCGTTAAATAAACAATGTGTGAGTAAATGTTTTATTTATAAGACTTAAACAAAAAGTGCGTTTACAAAAGCAGATTCATTAAGAGTTTTCTGCATTGATTCAAGTGAAGGAGCGTTTACAGGTTGTTTCAAACCTGCCATTGCATAAAGAGCTTCTGTGTCATCAGCAAGAATATCGTCATATGCAAAATTTGCTGATGTGGAGATTTCCTGTACAGATTCCGGTGATGTTGCCGCAACGCGTTTCATCACGGATGCTCCGACTAAATTTGTGATTTGAGAATTCAAATCAGTTTTCTTTGTACTGCTGAAATTAATTCCCAAAGAGTTGTAGTAAGCTGATGCATCTAACAAATCGGTTTTTTCACCCTGATATTTGTTATCCACTTTAGCTTCTTCAAAAACATTCTTTTGAGCTGCTAAACCTTTTTTACCTTCGGTATCGACTGATTTTTTGCCTGATACCTGAGTATTGTTCACATTTCCTAGTTTTCCGTTAAATTCGATTGCCATTTTGTCTTTCTCCGTTTTCTTTACTCACATTCTCTTAATCGTCACATTGATGATTAATCTTTAATGATTTAACTTAAATATTCCTCGTTTGTTACAAAAATTTACATCGCATATTTGTACTTTATATTTTTCCTATCTCATAATTTTCTCTGGTATTTATATAAAGTATTTTTTTATTTAAAAATTGCCTAAATAAGATATAATCTTTACATAATCTGTAACATTTATTAACAATTTGTTCAAAATCAAATATATTAACATTCGTGGACTTGAAAATAATTTATGTTTGATGCAAAATTCTGTTGCAATTTAAATTTACCCCGAAAGAAGGCGATAAAAATGTTTATAAACGCGATAAATCATGCAAATTCATTTGCTTTAGCAAGGAGAATAGTAAAGATAAAACACGCATCGGCAAAGGTGAAAACAGCCTGCCTGCCTCCGTATCCGAAAATGCCGCACATTCCGGTAAAAAAAGCTGTTCCTGGTGTGATGCTGCTGGCAGAGGCGTTAACCTTGCCGTTAAATGCACCTTCCTTAATAAAACGTTCGGGTGAGGCTGCGGGACATATGATTACAATTAGCAGAGCCAAACCTGTTTTTCTTGAAGCGGAAAAAACTGTTGATAATGATTTTCTTAATGTAAAAGCGATGGTTGCGTCCGTAGATTCAACGACTTCTGACGAATTTATCAACAGGATACTGGAAACAGCTCAAAAATCCAAATGTAATCCGCAGGACTTAACCTCACTGTTATATATAGAATCAAGATTTAACCCTGCAGCGGTAAGGGGTTCGTTTGCGGGTATCGGGCAGATGAACAGAACCTCTTTGAAATTGAGTGTTTCATACGCAAAAAAACATAAAAATGAGGCTGCCGGCATCAATCCAAAGATTACGTTTGATGAATTCAAAAGGTTAAGCAAAGAAGCACAGATGCCTTATGTCAGAAATTATATTCTGGCAATGAAGAATTTTTATATTAAAAAGGACAGACCGTTGTCAGGCGGTGAATTATACGGATTATTTTATGTTCCGTCAAGAGTACAGGCAAAATATCTTACGGCAGCATCGGACAAAGAAACTGCAAAATATTATAAATCCAATAGGCATCTGGATTTTAACAAAGATTATAAAATAACCAAAGATGATTTGCAGAAATTAATTGATGACGTAAAGACGACACTTTTAGCAAGCCGTAAAAATTAGCGAAATAGTCAGACGGATATGTGTAAGCAGTTTTATGGAAGATTGAGAGGGGTAAAATCTGCGGTAACGGATTAGAGAAAGCAGTATTTTTCGACAGCTTTTGCAAAACCGTCATTTTCAACGGTATCAGTTATATAGCAGGCATATTTTTTAAGTTCATCCGACGCGTTTCCCATTGCAACCGGCACTCCGCCTGCTTTCAAGAGTTCTATATCGTTATCCTGATCGCCTATTGTTAGAATTTCATCTTTTTTAATTCCCCATTGGCTTGCGAGAAACTCCACTCCGGCAGATTTTTTGGCCTTGGAACTGCCGATTTCGCAGAAATACGGAGTTGATTTCACGATATAAAGTTCGGGGAATTTTTGCTGAAGTTCGCACACCCAGCCTGTAACCCTTTTTGCATCATTAAAATCTATTGCAAGAATTTTATTTACGTTTTCGATATTCAAATCGTCAAAATTGCAGACTTCATAAGATATAAATTTTCCGTCTGTATATTTTCTGACAAAGTCGTTATCCTGTTCAACGTATAATTTATCATCAAGGTAGAGATTTATGTGAACATCATTTTTTCTTGCCCATTTTATAATTTTTTTAGCTGTATCGGAATCGAGATTTTGCTGATAAAGAGTTTCGCCTTTATTATTTTTAATCAATCCGCCCTGATAAGATACAATAGGTGTTTCCAGACCTAAATCTTTTGCAACACGGGTTGTTGCACAATGCATTCTGCCTGTTACAAGAACAACCTTGACGCCGTCTTCACATAATTTCTTTATACAATTTTTGACACCGTCGCTATATTCACTGCCCCATTTGACGATAGTTCCGTCAATGTCGGTTGCAACCATTTTAATCATATAGACCTCTCATCACGGCACAAATTGTTTTTGCATCATTAATTTCGCCGTTTTTAATCTTTTCTTTTATTTCACTTACAGGATATTCAAAAGCTTTTATAATTTCGCCTTCATCCGGATGTTCGCCTACAAATTCCAAATCTTCCGCACGGTAAAGGTAAAGTTTTTCATCGCTGTATCCGGGAGAAGTAAAGATATATCCTAGAGAAGTCCACTTGCCGGCCTTATAGCCTGTTTCTTCTTCCAATTCTCTTTTTGCGGCAAAATCAGGGTCTTCACCTTTTTCTAACTTACCTGCAGGAAGTTCTAAAAAAGTTTCTTTTATAGGATATCTGAACTGTTTTACCGTCAATATGGTATTTTTATTTGTAACAGCAAGAATTACAACACCGCCGGAATGATGAACAACTTCTCTGAAAGATTTTCTGCCGTTTGCAATCTCAACATTGTCACGGCAGACTGTCATTATTTTCCCGTTATAGACGCATTCGGATTCTAGAGTTTTTTCCTCAAAATTCATAACTTAATTTTAGCATAAAATGTACTAAAAAAGAACCCCTGACAATATGTCGGGAGTTCTTTTTAGTATGTTGTTTTTAGAATTAATCAAAAACATAAGGAATGATAGCAGCTTCTCTGGCTTTTTTGATAGCTTTAGCAATCATTCTCTGGTGAGCTGCACAGTTGCCTGTAATTCTGCGAGGAATAATTTTTCCTGCTTCTGTCAGGTATCTTTTCAACTTTGCTGCGTCTTTGTAGTCGATTGCTTCAACTTTGTCTGCACAAAGGCTGCAATTTTTACGTTTTTTCTTATCCTGAGCATCTTGTCTTGCCATTGTTAAATTTTACCTTTCTATTTTGCCGGAAAACCGGCTCGACCTTATTTTTAATTTCTACTTTGTTTTTGTTTAAATTAGTTACGGAATATCCGGCTCTGCCGTTTTCACTTACTCCGCAAATCCTGTTCGCTCGCGATAATCGGGTCTTCGGTTGCCGTCTTCATAACCTTCGTTTATTCGCCGTCAAGCCTCCGCCCTCAGCTCGCTCACGCTGTCTTGGATTTGCTCTACGCTCACAAAGTTTCACCTTTGAGCTTTCGCTCTGCCGGCTCAATTTGTTCGCTATCCGGATTTCGTCCCTCTCACAAAACGATACTCAATAGTTTTGTTCGGCAGAGTACTCCATCCGTCCGCAAATCCGCTAAAACGGGATTTCGTCTTCGCCTATCAGTTCGTTGGAAAAATCGTCAGATTCAAATTTGACAATTTCTTCCGTTCCGAATTTTGAACTTCCTGAACCGGATGCAGCTTCGCCGCCTTCCCCGATTCGCTCAATAGTATTTGCATCTATTTCGTAAATTCTTTTTTCGGAACCGTCATCCATTTTGACAGCCGCTGTTTCCAGTCTGCCTTCAACAAGCACTCTGTCACCTTTTGTAAGAGATGATACCACTTCATCAAGTGCGTTCCGTTTCGACAGAACTCTTAATAACATCTCATCTCTGTCACCGATGTTAAGAACAAATGCAGATACCGCAACATTGTTTTGGGTAAAACGCTTTTCCGGCTGTCTGTAAACTGTTCCTGTTACTACTGATTTTGCTAATGACATTTTTATTCCTTTTTCTTTTCAATTTGCTGTGCTCTATTTGAGCCTTACTCCTGTCCGCTTACACTGTCTTGGATTTGCTCTGTGCTCACAGAGTTTTGCCTTCGAGCTTTCACTCTGCCGGCTCAATTTGTTCGATTCCGGATTTCGTTTCACTGTGCAAATCCTGTTCGCTCGCGTTTAACAGGTCTTCGGTTGCCGTCTTTCATAAACTTCGTTTATTCCGCCGTCAAGCCTCCGCCCTCAGCTCGCTCACGCTACACAGAAGCCTTTGCCGATACTTCCATGAACATTGTTCTGATGATGTTGTCGCTTAATCTCAACTGTCTTTTGAATTCTGCAACTTTATCAGCAGGCAATGCAAGTACCATTGTTACGAAAAATCCATCTCTGAAATTCTGGATGTCGTATGCTAATTTTTTTCTTCCGATTTTGTCAGTAGATTCAACTTTTCCGCCAAATTCAACAATAGTATCGCTGATTTTTGCGATTAATTTATCTACTTCTTCTGCATCTAAATTCGGCTTAAATACAGTTAAAAGTTCATAAGTTTTCATTTATTTATTTCTCCTTTTTCTAGTGTATGTCTTGATTTTATCATGAATATGTTTATTTTTACAACATGTATTCCGCAGTGAAACTGTAATTCGCAGGCCCCATCAGATAAATATTTTTCGCAAAATTTGCCCGATTCCCTTGCCATTCCACATATACAGACCCGCCGGGAAGATTTACTTTTACCTTCTGTTCTGTTAAGTTATTTAAAACACATGCCACAACCGATGCACACGCCCCTGTTCCGCAGGCTAATGTTATTCCGCATCCCCTCTCGTACACGCACATATCAATTTCCGCTCCTGAAAGGATTTTTACAAACTCAGTATTCGTCTTTTCCGGAAAATATTCGTGCTTTTCTATCACCGGCCCGTATTTCACTGCCATCTCCATCGGCTCATCATCTACAATTATTACACAGTGCGGATTTCCCATTGATACAGGCGTTATCTCAAATTCCCTGTCAAGTGCCTTTAATCTTCTCTCCCCTTTAAACGGAATTTTGGAATCCTCAAGAATCGGAATGCCCATATCAACTCTGACATTTCCGTCATCCGATATCTCAGGCTTTATAACTCCGGCCCCTGTCATTACGGAAAATTCTTTTTTATTTACAAGTCCTTTGTCATAAACATATTTTGCAAAACATCTCATTCCGTTTCCGCACATCTGGGCGATTGAACCGTCCGAATTATAAAAATACCAGCCGATATCAACGGGTTCACCGATATTTGAAGACTTATCCGTATTGCAGTCAGGGATAATCATTCCATCGGCTCCAACACCGAAATGTCTGTCACAAAGCTTTTTCGCAAGTTCGGGCATCGGCATACCGGTCTTTTTGTATTCATCGTAGTCAAGTATCACAAAATCGTTGCCGCAGCCCTGCATCTTTGTTAATTTTATCGTTGTCATAAAAACCTCTTTTTTGCAATAATTATATCACAAAACTTTGCCGATAAAAAAACAGGTATAATGTGCTATACCTGTTAATTAGAATTAGAAAAAGGAGTTCTATGCCAAATTGTTTCGGGGTTTGCCTGCTATATTAATCAAAATTTCAATCACTTTGGGCATCTGGCAGACAAAAGAATAATTTCCTTTTGCCAGAGAACATTTTTTACAGTCGCATCCGATTGAATAGCATTCGAGTGCCTGTTCTGTCCAGCTTTGAGTTATGGATGATGAAATTTCACCGTTTGTCATCGGATAAACCGCATTTTCCCGAGAATAATTTTCCATTACTCTCCTCCCCAAAAGTTTATTCTACACCCATTCTTATTTTAGCGTCCATAAAAGCTAATTTAATCCTCTAAATATATGATTTTTATAAAATATGCCTGCCTGAAATTTTAGCCGCTCAATACTGCACTCCGGCAGATAAATTCCGAAAAACAAACTTAAAAACGGATGCACCCTAGGGTGCATCCGCAAATTTTTGTATATTTTTTTTAAAAACTAGTTTTCAGTTTTGATTGATTCACTCTCGTTAACGTAATTCGTAACCTGTTTAAGTGCCGGTTTGTATGCGTTAACTGTCGCATTACCGCCAAGGCATCCGCCCTGACACGCCATTACTTCTATCAAATTGCCCAAATCGCACATTCCGTTTTTGGCATATTTTTTCAAATCTCTGATAGTCTGTTTGTTCAATCCGTCAATCAAAACCGGATGAGCCGGAATTTCCTCTGGCAAAAGTGTCTGTACTGCCTTTGCAACTCCGCCGGTTACACAGTAATTTCTGCCTTCTGCGGATGCTTCTGTTTTGAAGGAGGATTCACCGCATTCAGCAACCTGAATGTTTAATGCGACAAACCATGCTCCCAGTTCTTCGTAGTTCAAAACATAGTCAACTGTCGGAGTCTGCAAGGCTTCACGTCTTTTTGCCACGCACGGGCTGAAAAATACCGTAATTGCATCCGGATGTTCTTTTTTTACTATTTCTGCCGTATAATAAAGCGGGGTCTTTGTATCCGAGCGGAACGGTTTCATTTCCGGAATATGCTTTTCTACGAGTTCGTTATAACCCGCACAGCAGGATGTTGTCATAAATTCCGCACCGTGAAGAAGTCTTTCTTCAAATTCTGCTGCTTCGGTTTTTGTTGTTACATCGGCACCCTGAGCTACTTCATAAACATCAAAGAAACCCAGTTCCTGAATTGCTTCTTTCAGCTGTTTCGGCGTACAAGGAAGTTGTCCCATAATTGCCGGTGCAACCATTGCTATAACCTTTTTGCCCGATTTGATATTTTTTAATACATCAATAATCTGGCTTTTTTCGTGAACTGCTCCGAAAGGACAAGCCGCAACGCATTTTCCGCAGGAAATACATTTTTCAAAATCTATTTTTGCATGACCGTCATCTCCTTTGGCGATAGCTCCGACAGGACAAGCACTTTCGCAAGGTACGATAATTTTTTGTATTGCCTGATAAGGGCAAACCTGAGCACACATACCGCAATTTTTACATTTTGCAGGGTCAATAACGGATTTTCCGTTGATAACGCTTATTGCTCCAAATTTGCAGGTATTGACGCACGGTCTTGCAACACAGCCCTGGCACAAATCTGTTACATAAATTCTTGCCGGAACACAGCCTTTGCAGGCAGTAGTTAATACTGTCAGAGGATTTTCTTCCGGCTCTTTTCGCTCAAGTGCTTTTTCTGCTAAATCAGATAAAAGTGAACTATCGTCAGTATCCTCAATAGAAAGACCTAAACCTGCAACTGTTCTGTCCCTTAGTATTGCACGTTCTTTATAAATACAACATCTGTATGGAACTTCATGACCTTTCGGACGCATATCAAAAGGAATAAGACGTGTATTTTCTTCAAAATTGTCGCTTAAAAATGCTTTAATTAATCTTACAAGAATTTCTCTTTTCAAATGTGATGTCTGTTTCGGGGTGTTTATAGCCATATTCCTAATTTCCTTTTTTCTTCTTCCACTATAATTTAATTATTGCATAAACACAAAAAATTTCAAAAGATACGAAAATTTATTTAAGCGAGGACCTGGATAAAAACAAACACCTTCCCTGACAGAAAGCCGGCACACTGTGCCGGAGGATTTTTTGACACACCGCTAGCACACTGCCGCCATCCCATGTCATCCTGAAAGCGTAGA
>JADIND010000096.1 GCA_017694215.1 Candidatus Scatousia excrementipullorum
GCACCGTTCCAGCCGAATTTGTCAACCATAAATCCTGTCCCTGTTGAAGAAAGAACTGCACCTATGTAGCCAAAAGTTCCGGTAAATCCTGTTGCCGCAGATGCAACTTTTTTAGAACTGCTTTCTACCGCACATAACCCGCCTATCATCATCTGCGGACCGTAAGTAAATGCTCCCAATAGTCCGATAAGAACAAAATCAAGCATACTTATTGTATTAAATTTCAATAAAATTATACAAATTACAACCCCTGCCAGATAAATCAGATTGACAGGTGCCCTGTGACCTTTGAAAATTTTATCAGAAATAACTCCGGCACAAATAGTTCCCGCAATACCGATAAGCGGCAGCCAGCTTAATTTCATTGCAGCAAGTTCCAGTGAATTTGATTTTGCTTCGTGAAGATATTTTATCATCCAGTCTTCCGCACCAAACCTGATTATGTATACAAAAATGTATGCAATAGCCAGAAGCCAGATGGTTTTGTTATATAAAATGTTCTGTTTAAAAATTTCTACATAAGAACGGTTGTCTTCTTCCGCGTTTTCGGTATTTTTAGCGGAAGGTTCATTGTTGTAAGATTCAATATCAGGAAGACCGAGTGATTGAGGTCTGTCCCGCAGTCTGTTAAAAAGCCATATTGCAACAAGTATTGCAAGTATTCCCGGAACAAGGAATGCCATTTTCCAGCCCCACTGAGCAACAAGAAATCCGGAAACGAGAACACTCAAGAAGGTTCCGACCTGATGCGAACAAGACCATAGCGACCATTTTGTACCGCGTTCGGAATTTGAATACCAGTAGGTCAAACTTTTTGCAACTGCCGGGAATCCTGCTGATTGAAACCATCCGCTTGCCCCCCAGAAGAATACAAACAGCCACAAAAGAATTGTTGTGGAAGGCAGTCCGAAAAATGAAACATGACCCGGTGTAATAAATACTGCCGATAACGCAAAACATATATTAGCTATAGCAGTTAAAATTAATGCTGTTGGCAGGAATTTTCTAACATCCGAACCGTCTGCAATAACTCCGTTAACAAATTTCCCGATACCGTAAGTCAGATAAAGCGAACTACCCAAAAGTCCGAGTTCTGTATTGGAATACCCGTATTCGGCACTAAGCCCCGGCAAAGCTACCGCGATATTTTTTTTGCACAAATAAAATACCGTATAACCGATAAAACAAGCATAAAATATTCTCCATCTCCAA
Organism: Candidatus Scatousia excrementipullorum; assembly: GCA_017694215.1. Lineage (GTDB taxonomy): Bacteria > Cyanobacteriota > Vampirovibrionia > Gastranaerophilales > Gastranaerophilaceae > Scatousia > Scatousia excrementipullorum. The sequence continues at coordinate 1,213 of JADIND010000096.1, forward strand.
TGAGAATACATTTCTTTAACCTGTTCCGCATCCTGAATAGTCTCTTTTACCGGAGGCTCTTTAAAAAAACTTGCTAATTTTCCTAACATATTCCTATTTTCCTGCTTTTATAATTTGAATATTTCTTGTCTCTGTTATTTCCTGACGGGCGTCTTTTATAAGTTCCCGTTTGTCTTCATCAAGTCTGTATCCGCCCACAAGTCTGTCAACAAATCCCGTATTCAATTTTACAGCTTTTTCAAAAGCCCCGACCTCTTCAAGAACATCTTTTATCTGGTGAAGATCATAACAGAAACTCTGTTTTGAATTATAAACGAGAGTATCGCCAGATTGTGAAACTATCGGAGTTCCGCCCTGTTCAAAATACAATTTGAATACAGATTTCAAATCCTGTAGTTCTGACTGAAGAGTTGTAACAGTCTGTTGTATTCTCAAATATCTTTCAAATAAATATTCTACATTTTCCAGCTGTTTTTGTTCCCAGTCATATTTTTGAAGATAAAGTTTTTTAAGCTTAGGATAAGCAAGAGCAAGCCCCATTGTATCGGCCATAGCTCTGTGATGATTATTCAATTCAACATTAAATTTTTTTGTTAAAGCCTCAAGTCCGTGAGAATCCAAATCCGGATATACTTCTTTAAACATTTGTTGAGAGTCAATTCTTGTATTTTGAATTTCTTTACCTGTTGTACGTTTTGAAGCTTCATTAATAAATGAATAATCAAAAATAGCATTATGAGCTACAATCGGATAATCACCGATAAACTCAAGAATCTTTGGCATGGCTTCAGCTTCTGTCGGCGCATCTGCAACCATTTCTTCAGTAATTCCGTGTATTGCCATGCTGGATTTTCTTATATGCTGTTCGGGATTAATAAGTGTTTGAAACTCGTCTTTAATTTTCCCGTTTTCAAGTCTTACGGCAGCAAATTCTACCATTTTTTCTTTAGTGTAATCAAGTCCGGTGGTTTCCGTATCAAGGACAATTTCAACAATCTTTTTCCGTACCATTTTCCTATCCTGTTTATCTCTATTAAGATAATAGCATAAAAAAAAAATCTGTGTTAGAATACCGTTTGTGAATAATTAAAAGGAGAAGACATGTCAAACGCATTAGATATTAATGATTCTAATTTTGAGCAGGAAGTTTTACAATCTTCAACTCCTGTTGTTGTTGATTTTTGGGCTCCGTGGTGCGGCCCTTGCAGAAAACTCAGTCCTATACTGGATGAAGTTGCAAATGAATTTACGGGTAAAGTAAAATTTGTTAAACTTAATACTGATGAAAATCTTAAAACAGCAAAAGATTATGCAATCAGCGGATTACCGAGCCTTCTGGTATTCAAAGACGGCAAAGCTGTTGAAAGATTAGTCGGACTTATGCCGAAATCATCTATTATTTCAAATATTGAAAAACATATGTAGATTAATGGCAATAATATTTTAAGTAAAAAAGGTCAGGTATAAAATATATCTGACCTTTGAATATTCTCATTGGAAAAACTTTTTATTCTTTGTTATTTTTTAAATATGTATTGAAAAAACCTTCAATCTTATCAAACGGAATTTTTTCGAGATTGTCATAAAGGTCAACATGGTTTGCCCCTTCAACAATATAAAGTTCTTTATTGTCACCTTTTAGTTTTTTGAAAGCATCTTCACTGAAATATCTGCTGTGGGCTTTTTCACCATGAATAATTAATACGGCATTACGAATTTCATTACTGTAAGCGAGTATAGGCATATTAATCAAAGCAAGTGAAGCTGTAGTATTCCAGTTACCGTTTGAATTTATTGCACGTTCGTGGAATCCCCGCGGAGTTTTGTAATATCCGTAGTAATCTTTGACATACTGTGGCTCATCACCGGTAAGTTTTTCCGGCAAGCCAGGTGCTTTTGCATAAGTTCCGGTTTTAAAATCTTCAATTCTTTGTTTATTAAGTGATTCTTTAAGAGCATAACGAGCATCTTCATCCATTGCATCAAAATATCCGTTTGCGGTTACTCTTGTCATATCGTACATCGTAATAGTTACAGTGGCTTTAATTCTGGTATCAATGGCAGCGGCATTCAGACCGAAACCGCCGAACCCGCATATGCCGATTATACCGATTTCATCGGGATTAACATCGGGACGGTTGCTCAAGTAGTCAACTGCGGCACTGAAATCTTCCGTATTTATTTCCGGGGAAGAAAGGTTTCTCGGCTCACCGGTACTTTCTCCTGTGTAAGAAGGGTCGAATGCAAGAGTTATAAAACCGCGTTCCGCCATTGTTTGTGCATACAATCCCGATGCCTGCTCTTTTACGGCACCGAAAGGCCCGCTTACCGCAATAGCAGCCATTTGTCCTTCAGGTTTGTTTTTCGGTGTGTATAAATCTCCGGTAAGGGTTATTCCGTATCTGTTTTTAAAATAAACTTTTTTTACGTCGACATTTTCACTTTTAGGAAAAGTTTTATCCCAGTCATTACTTTTTGCAATACTCATATTTATACCTCCTGTAATTAACAATAATGAAACTATTAAAATCAATATTTTTTTGAACATTTTAACCTCTCTTTATGTAAATATCACTGCCGGTTCATAAACTGTTTATTTTTTTGACCCGGACCACTGTCAATTTGAAAAATTAAATAATCCAGACAATCAATCTTTTTCTGGAAACAGTGTAAACTGTTCAAAAGTTGATTTTTATGTCTGTAAAGCATTTGAACGAGCATTTTTACACAGCCCCGTTTTTTAAGTTCAAAAAACTCTTTCGCAAACTCATCAGAACAGTCTGCATCTTTCAGATTTTGTAATATAACATTATCGTTTTCCAAATTCATACAAAATCCTTTCTATACAAATTATTATTTACGATATTTGATAAAATAGCAAATACCTATATTGAATTATTAAAAATACCTGAAAAGCATAACTGCAGAAAATATTTACCAGCAAAACTTAAAGCAGATAAAAGCTTAGTTTCTGCTGCGTTCGACACCCCATTTTTTATCAAGATTTCTTATAACACCCATTGCTTTTAGATTTTCCAGAGCAAAATTAACTCTTTTTTTCAACCGTTCGGATTTTTCCCCGTAGCGGAAGGCTATTGCATAAGGTTCTGCAGAATATCTGTGAGGCAGCATTTTTACGGAACGGTTTTCCGCTGCAAAATTAATAAGCATTATATCATCGGCAATCAAAGCATCCCCCTGCCCGTTTACAAGAGCCTGAAAAGCTTCCGGATATGTTTTAAAACCGAGAACAACAGCCTCCGGCACATTCCTTTTTATACTGTCTTCGCCGGTTGAACCGAAAACGATGATTACCCGTTTTCCGTTTAAGTGCCGCAAAGAATTTATACGGCTCAAAGACTTCACCATTAAAGCCTGTCCAGCGATATAATACGGTGTTGAAAAATCTACAACCAGCCGTCTTTGGTCAGTAATAGACATTGTTGCAATAAGCATATCCACCTGACCTGAATTTAATTTTTCAATTCGATTTTCTGCCGTCACAGGAACAAATTCGACAGCATTTGAATTCCCGAGGATAGCTTTTGCCATATATCCGGCAAGTTCAATATCATATCCGACAAGATTTCCCCTCAAATCACGAAATCCGAACGGTCTTGCATCTGTTCTGACACCGACAATAATTTTTCCCCTTTTGGTTACTGCCGCAAGATCATCGTTTCTGCCGGTGCATCCGCAGGTCACAAACATTATAAGAAATAAAAAACTGAGCAGTCTTTTTATCATCAGGAATCCCTTTAAAA
>JADIND010000097.1 GCA_017694215.1 Candidatus Scatousia excrementipullorum
ACTCTAAATTGAGTCCTATTTTTTTGTCCTTTTCCTATTTTCCTTTTGTAAATCCTTTTATTTTCCTGACGAATTCTTTTCCTTTTTCGATTTTTCCTGTTAATTAAGCAACGACTCTTGATACAAAATTAGCAATATCTTTGAATGAATCTTTAACGAATTCTTTTGCTAAAGTTGTAATCGGTCTGTTTTCAAGACAGTCAAATACGTAATAAATCGGATCTCTTGAATTTGTAAAACGCATTCTTCTGTCATTATGTTCAAGATAGTTAAAATCTTCAATAGAAAAACCTGCAGAAGATTTTCTTCTGCGTCTTCTTGTCAACGCTCCGAACTGACCGTTGCCTGCTGTATTATTATGTGAATCTGCTGCTGCTTGTAACATTTTGGCTCTCTTTCTTCTCTCTTATATCTTACATATATATAAAGTAAATACCGGAAGAAAAATTGCCTTTTTTGATTGGTGTTTATTAAGATTTGTTAACATCTTCTTTTTTATCGTTTTCACCGGCTTTTTTCAGGTCAATTACATCATCTTCCGCAATAAGATTTTTACCTATTGCTTTTTCGAGCGAGGCTTTTGCGGAATTATACTGATAGAGTGTGTTGTAGTAACTTAACTGTGCCTGCTGATAGAGAATCTGGGCGTCTTTCAGCTCGGTCGGGCTGGCTTCTCCCACTCTGTAACGGCCGTAAGACAATTCATAGTTTTCTTTTGCCTGTTTTACCTGCAGTAAGGCAACCGGAATCTGGTTTTTCTTTTCTGTCAAAGTCAGAAAAGCATTCTGAATTTCCAGATAAATTGCATTCTGAGTATTTGTAGCGTTGGCGAGTTCTTTGTCGTAAAGGTATCTGGCTTCTTTGATTTCGTTTCTGATAAGCATACCGTTAACCGTCGGGAAATTCAAATATCCGCCGATATTATAACCGTAGTTGCTGTTCCAGCTTTTACCGCCACGCTGGTACTGACCTTCCACGGAAAGCGTCGGAAAGTAGGATTTTTTAACCAGTTTGAGTGTTTGTTTTGCGGATTCCACTTTTAATTCCGCCTGTTTCAGTTCAGGGCGGGCATCACGGGCAATTTCAACAGACTGTTCAAGTGTTACATTTACCGGAATATAATCCAGACGTTCCTGAATGTTATATTTGTCAATAAAGGGAACACCCATAACGTTATTCAGTTTTGCGACAGCAAGGTTAACAGCATTATCAGCCTGAATCAGCTGCAGCTTTGCATTACTCAAATTTGCCTGAGCTATTGTTACATCGACTTTCGGGTTCATACCGATTTGATAAAAAGCCTTTGCCTGATCGTAAAACATCTCGAATTTTTTAACGGTATCTTCCGCAACACGCTTATTTTCCATGGCGTAAAGAAGATTATAGTAGGCGTCTTTTGTCTGGAAAATCACGTCATTAATAATGCTGGCGAGGGTTTGCTTGTAATTTTCGTAATCCAAACGTCTTATTGTAGCCTGATTTTGTGTAACTCCGAAGTCATAGAGCATCTGCTGGAGTGTAACCTGCCCCAATACATAGTAGTTGAAGGTAAGGTTTCTGTTGAACACATCAGACAACTGAAGTTGTTTAATCCTTGTATAACCTGTCTGCCAGCTAATTTGCGGAAAATAATTTGACCAGACCTGTTTAATTCGGGCATCCGATGCCAGAATATCCTGAAAAGCTGCATTTATTTGGGGATTGTTGCCGAGTGCGATTTCAAGACAGCGTTCAAGGTTCAATTCCATATTCTTCTCGACAGAACCTTCTATAACAAGGTTTCCGTCTTTTTCTTTAGGCAGAACGGCGTTTGATTCCGGATATTCTTTTGTGTTTATTTTATTGCCGATATCCTCTGCCAGAACTGATGTTTGCAGGAGTACCGGTAATAAAATTAATGCTGCCAGTTTTTTATACATTATTTTTATTCCTTTTTTCTTTTATAAATTTTGCCACATTGATTTTGAACTGTTCAATCATTACATAAAATGCAGGGACAAGGAAAGTACCTATAAAGGCAACAGCCATCATACCGCCGAATACCGTCATACCGACCGAATGACGGCTTGCTGCACCGGCACCGGCCGCGAATACAAGAGGCAAAAGTCCGAGGATGAACGCAATATTTGTCATCATAACAGCTCTGAACCTCAATTTTGCCGCCTGCATTGCCGCATCTTTAATACTCATGCCTGCTTCGTGAGCGTCCTTTGCAAATTCAATAATCAAAATTGCCTGTTTTGTACTCAAACCGATTAACATAACAAGCCCGATTTGTGCATAAATATCAAGCGAATACCCTGCGACATACTGGAAGAACAACGCCCCGATTAATGCAACCGGAGATATAAGCATTACTGCTACCGGAAGCATCCAGCTTTCATAAAGCCCTACAAGGAAAAGGTAAATGAATACCAGTGACATTGCAAGAATTGGCCCGATTTGACCGCTGGATTCGTGTTCCTGCAAAGAACTTCCGGACCACGCATAACCCATATCCTTCGGCAGATTTTTATCGGCAATCGCTGCCATTGTGCCCATTGCCTGACCGGAGCTTACGCCTGAGCGTGCCATACCGTTTATGGCGATTGACGGATACATATTGAACCTTGCCTGACTGTACGGGCCTACAATGTTTTTAATCTTTACAACGGCAGAAAGCGGAACCATTGTTCCCTGATTATTTTTTACAAAGATTTTATCCAAATCCGCCTGTTTTTCACGGAACGGAGCGTCTGCCTGCAAATATACACGATAAACACGCCCGAATTTGTTAAAGTCGTTTACGTAAGATTTGCCGAAATAAGAGGCAAGAGCGTTATATATTTCCGTAACCTCAACCCCTTGTGCCATAGCTTTCGGCACATCAACATCAAGCAGTAACTGCGGAAGATTTGCCGTATAAGACGAATATACCATGGAAAAATGCGGGTCTTTGTTTGCAATCTGCATAAGCTTAACGGCTTCATCGTAAAATTCCTGCGGGGTTCTGTCACCTTTGTCAAGCAGCTGGAATTCAAAACCGCCGAACATACCAAGACCGGAAATTGCAGGCGGAGAGAATGACGCAATGGTTGCGGAAGGATATGTAGAGAACTGTTTCTGAACTTTAGCCAAAATTGTCTGCATCTGCAAATCTTTTGACTTACGTTTTGACCAGTTTTCAAGTTCCGATACTATGAGTGCCGTATTTTCACCCGAAAAACCTACAAGGGTAATCGTACTTCTTACCCCCGGAATTTTCAAAAGTTCCTGTTCGATTTCTTTTGTAACCGCATCGGTTCTGGAGGCGGAAGAACCGTCAGGAAGCTGAATTTGTGTAAATATTGCACCCTTATCCTCGGTCGGCAAAAATCCCGTCGGAATAATTCTGAATAATCCGACAATCGCAAGCATAATCGCAACAAAGGTTATGATTGTCAGTTTGGGAGAATCAATAAATACCTTAGCACCTTCCAGATACTTATCTCTCACCTTGTTAAACCAGTCATCAAACGCCTGAATAAATTTAAAGTCGCTGTGTTCTTCACCTGATTTCAAAATCATTGAACACAATGCCGGAGCAAGCGTCAGTGCAACAACCGTAGACAAACCGATAGATGACGCAATACACAGAGCAAACTGTCTGAACATCTGCCCCGTAATACCCGTCATAAAGGATACCGGCACAAATACCGCCATCAATACAAGTGACGTTGCAAGAACCGCACCGAATACCTCTTTCATTGTAATTTCGGTAGCATCCTTCGGTGTTTTGCCTTCCTGAATATGTCGCTGTGTGTTTTCAAGTACAACGATAGCATCATCAACAACAAGCCCTACCGCAAGAACTAACGCGAAAAGTATCAACAGGTTTATGGAAAATCCGAGTAAATTCATGAATATAAAAACGCCGATTAACGAAACAGGAATTGCACAGAAAGGTATAATCGCAGCCCTTCCGCTTCCGAGAAACAGGTAAGTTACAATACCTACAAGAATTACCGCAAGCCCTATGGCGTGGATAACTTCGTTGATTGATTCTCTTACGAATTCAGTTTCATCACGCTGGATTTTATACTCGATACCCTGCGGAAAACTTTTACTTAATTCTTCCATTTTTTTTCTGATTTTATTTGAAAGATCAACAGCATTAGCTTCAGGCAGCTGACTTACAGAAATAATTGCAGACTGTCTTCCGCCTATACGTGAAAAATATGAATAACTTTCGGCACCGAGTTCAACTCTGCCGATATCCTTAATCTTTATCTGCGACCCGTCAGGTTTTGAACGTATGACTATATTTTCAAACTCTTCAGGAGTTTCAAGACGTCCTTTTGTCCTCATCGTCAGCTTGATTAGCTGTTTGTTAACCATAGGTTCAACACCCAGATCGCCCGCCGGAGCCTGAATATTTTGTGCCTGAATTGCCGCGTTGACTTCGCTCACCGAAACCCCTAAATTCGCCATTTTCGTGGCATCAAGCCATATCCTCATTGAATAATCGGCAGAGCCGAATACAGCGACTTTACCTACCCCTTTGATACGTGCAAGTTCATCTTTGATATAAATTGAGGCGTAGTTTGCAACGTATAAAGAATCGTAAGTTCCGCTCGGAGAGTTAATCGCAATCATCATCAACCCGGGACCGCCCGTGGTTTTTCTAACAGTCAAACCATATCGTTTAACTTCTTCAGGCAATCTCGGAGTAACAAGCTGAAGGTTATTTTGTACGTTTACAACCGCCATATCAGGGTCGGAACCGATTTCAAAAAACAGTGTCAATTCATAAGATCCGTTTCTGGAAGTAGAGGACATATAAATCATATCCTCAACACCGTTCAGCTGTGCTTCGACCGGTGCCGCGATAGTTGATTCTATTACGTCGGAACTCGCTCCGGCGTAGGTGGCACTTACTACAACCTGTGGAGGGGTAATCGACGGATATTCCTCAAGCGGAAGTGTCGTTATCATAAGCATCCCCGCCAGCATAATTACAAGAGATATAACTATTGCAAGCTTCGGACGTTTTATAAATAAATTTCCTGATTTTTCATCCATTATTTAAATTTCCTTAGAGTTTTGGCTGTAAATCTTTTTGGTCGGCTGTCTTAATCGTAACCGGCTGCCCCGGAACAACTTTTTGCAAACCGTCGATAACAATTCTGTCGCCGGCTTTCAGACCTTCTTCCACAATCCAGTCGGTGCCTGTTTGTCCGCCGATTTTTATGTAAACAAGCTGGGGCAGATTTTGTTCATCAATTCTATACACATATTTCCCCGCCTGATTTTCCTGAACCGCTGTCTGCGGCACTACCGGAGTTTCTACAGGGTTGTTGGAATAAAGTTTCACTGTAACAAATTCTCCGTGCAAAAGCTGGTTGTTAGGATTTTGGAAGGTTGCCCTCATAGTAACCGTACCCGTTGACTGGTCGATTTTGTTGTCGTGAAAATCCTGCTCTCCGTTAAACGGATACTTTTGTCCGTTTGAAAAGTAAATTTCGGTTTTTCTGTTTTTATGGTCAGCTCCGTCAGCGTTTGAAAGTGCATTAAAATCCGCACTGTCGAGCGGAAAAGTTACATAAATCGGGTCGGTGCTGTTAATTGTAGTAAGCGGTCCCGAACTTGGTGTGACATAGTTTCCGAGAGTTACGGTAATTATACCTATTCTTCCCTCAACCGGAGCTTTGACATGAGTATAACCGAGGCTTCTGTTTGTATCATTATATCTAGCCTCTGCCGACGCAAGCTGTGCTTTCAAAGAATCCCGCTGGGCAAGCAGGTTATCATACTGTGATTTTGCTATATAATCCTTTGCCACAAGTTCTTTTGCACGTGCAAGCTGTTTTTCCGCATACACAAGCTGTGCTCTTGTATTTTCAACATCCGCTTTTGCAACATTCGCTGCATTTGAAAATTCCTGCGGTTCTATCAAAAAGAGCGTCTGTCCGGCCTTTACAAAATCGCCTTCTTTAAAGTAACTCTTTTGCAAATATCCGGAAATACGTGCCAGAACGTTAACCTGATACTTTGATACCACACGCCCAGGAGCCTCAAAACTCCTGATGATTTCTTTATTATGAATTTCCGTGACGGTTACTTCAGGTGCTTTTTTATTTTTGGACATTCTGCCCTGTCGTATGTTGTCGTAAACATTAAACCCGTACCTGAATAAAACCGCAGCTATAATTATCGCAATAATAATTATTATATTTTTCTTCATTTTTGCTCCCCTGTTTACCGGTAGTTTGTATATTTATAATAAGTCTGTAATTCAATTTTAGCAAAAAATTAATATGTATAAAAGATAATTTGTTGTGTTGTTTTTGCAACACAATTTTATTATAGACGTAATTTGATGTCAATAGCTCTACAAGCTTGATAAATACTTCAAAACTTCTCTTAGGGCTCTGCCTCTGTGAGAGATTAGATTTTTTTCATTTTCGGAGAGTTCCGCCATTGTTTTACCCGAATTTTCTACAATAAAAACAGGGTCATAGCCAAAACCGCCGGTACCTGACTGTTTTTTTGCAATTTCGCCATGGCATTCGCCTGTTGCTGAAAAGATTTTGTTGCCTTCACTGTCAACTAATGTCATTGCACAGACAAATTTTGCTCTGCGGTCTTTAAACGGGGTAAGTGTATTTAACAATTTGTCAATTCTTTTTTGAGGGGTTTCTGCGTATCTTGCCGAGTAAATCCCCGGGCCGCCGTCCAGTGCCTCAACACATAATCCGGAATCATCCGCCAGCGACATCATGCCTGACACTCTTGCGGCTTCTTTTGCTTTTATAAACGAATTTTCTTCAAACGTTGAGCCGTTTTCAACAGGATTGAACCCTTCAGCGGGAAGTACGAATTCAATATCCGTATCGCCTGCGATTTCTTTTATTTCCTTTAATTTATGAGGATTGCCGGTCGCAAAAACTATTTTCATAAAACCTTTTATTTTCCGTATCTTCTCTGGCGGTGGTTGAACTCTAAAATTGCCTCCGCAAGTGCATTTTTGTCAAATTCAGGCCAGTATCTTTTGGTAACTAAAAACTCGGAATAAGCAATCTGCCATAACAGATAGTTCGAAACCCTCATTTCTCCGCCTGTACGGATTAACAGGTCAGGGTCGGGAATGCCTTTTGTATACAGATTTTCAGAAATTGTTTCTTCCGTTATATTATCAATATCAAGTTCACCCGATTTGACTTTTTGGCAGATACTTTTCATTGCGTGAACCATTTCATCTCTGGAGCCGTAATTGAATGCTATTTGAAGTCGGACGCCGGTATTATTTTTAGTAACTTCTACTGCATTTGCAAGAATATCCTGCAATTTCGGGTTCAATTTTGTCAAGTCGCCGATAAAATTAATCACAACACCGTTTTCGTGCATTTCCTGTAATTCATTTTTAATAGTTTCTGCAAGAAGATTCATCAAAAA
>JADIND010000098.1 GCA_017694215.1 Candidatus Scatousia excrementipullorum
GGCTTCATCTGCTCGCTATCCGGACTATCGTCCGTCCGTAAATCCGCCCTCGGGCGAGGGAATATTATGCGTCATTGCGGGCTCCGACCCGCAATCGCATTACCGCAGCATCCTGTCATCCTGAAAGCGTAGAAAAATCAGTTGAGCCTTTTCAGTAATGTAGGTTTTGGTAAACTCTGATTACCGAAACATTTTTGTTGTGGTAAATTTTAATTTACCACAACCTACTGTTCTTTTTTATCCAGTCCGCCCCCTCACCCTAACCCTCTCCCCTCGGGCGAGGGAAAATAATGCCTCCTTTGTAAGGGAAGTGCCGCGTATGCGGGGGAGGGTTTTCCGATACTTTGCAATCGTACAGCAGCCACGGTTAATGTTTCAGAATGACATGGGAAATGGAACAGGCGAACGCAGTGAGCCTTGTGACCCTGCTTCCGTAACGAAGTGAAGGTGAGGTGGCACAAAGTGCCGGAGGTTTTCAATCCTGCGTTATTGTGGGCACGACCCGCAATCTCAGTATTACTTTCTCGGTTTAAAAATTAATTCATCGGGATAAGTGTATTTAAATCAACATCAAGTGCCTTTGCTATTGATATTATTGTAAAAAGCGTCGGATTTCCGGCTCCACGTTCTATTAAATTTACCGTGTCCAGCGAAATGCCGGCTTTTGTCGCAAGATTAAGCTGCGAAATTTTCCGTTTTGCACGCTCAATCCGCATGTTTTTTGCTAATTCATCATAATACTTTTGTATGTCCATTAAATAATTTTAGTATATTGACAACCATTAAATACGTATTATAATCATATTTATACTGAATATATTCGGTATAATATTTAATATAATCGATATTATGACAAAGGAGGTTTATGAAAAATACAATCAGACAGGCTTTTACTCTTGCAGAGGTATTGATAACTCTTGGCATAATCGGTATTGTTGCAGCAATGACGCTCCCTGGTGTAATGACAGATTATAAAAAGAAAGAAATTCCTGTAAGATTGTTGAAATTTTCTTCCACGCTTCAAAACGCATTTAATCTTGCAACAATAGATTACGGGTCTTCTGTAAATTGGAATTTTCCGTCAATGCAAAATGATCCGGATCAGACAAATCTTTTTGTAAATACGTATATATTCCCGTATTTGACCGGATTGCGAGCCTGTGATGCTGATGAGAAAAAATGTCAGCGAATAGCCAAAAGTTTGTACGGAGGTAATGGAAACGATAGAATGCCGGTATATATTTTCAGTGACGGCAGTTGTTTTGGTATGATTACCGGCGGTAGTTCGGATTTAGCTTCCCAGCTTCATTTTATTTATGACTATAATTGTCTTGGCAAGCCTAATGAATATGATAAAGATATTTTTACATTTTATTTAAGACAGAGAGAGGGGAAGGCTCCTAAATTATACGCAGGGAATTTTCCGGTATTAAATGCACATTCCAGACAGGATTTTTTGGAACTTTGCAAAAATCATGAATCTACCCATCATAGCGGAATCTGTGCAGCTCTGATAGAATATGACGGATGGGAAATCAGGGACGATTATCCGTGGTTGTAAAAGTCTTTGCGGATTTGACCCGCAGCCGCCCCATGTCATCCTGAAAGCGTAGAAAAATCAGTTGAGACTTTTCAGTAATGTAGGTTTTGGTAATCTCTGATTACCGAAACATTTTTGTTGTGGTAAATTTTAATTTACCACAACCTACTGTTCTTTTTTATCCAGTCCGCCCCCTATCCCTAACCCTCTCCCTAACCCTCTCCCCAAAAAGGGGCGAGGGCTTTGCTGACCTTATTTCATCATGTAAGACCCCTCGCCCTTCATTTAATTATCCTCTTTTATGTTATTATATTTCTATGTTTAATGCGGAATGTTACGAAAAAATTTCAGGAATTGTAAGAGGAGATATTGAAAATATAGAAAATTTGCTTGCATCGGTTGTTCCTTTGGATAACATGCTTTGTAAAAGTATTGTGGATTTTCTGTCGTCTTCTTCAAAAAGGATACGTTCCGTTCTGGCTTTGTTATATCTTAGAGCCGGCGGGTTTTCAATTAATCAGGAAGTTTATAAAATTTTGGCCCTCACAGAACTTATTCATAATGCCTCTTTGATTCATGATGATGTTATTGATAACGACCTTATAAGACGCAATGAACAGTCGCTCAATGCAAAATACAACAATAAAATGGCTGTTATTTCAGGGGATTACATGCTGGGAATAGTAATGAAAAAGTTGACGGATTTAAGAAAAATTGAATTGTTTGAAATTTTTTCTAAAACTATTAATCATATGTGCGAAGGTGAAATTATCCAGTATGTGAATCTTAACTTGATTCCTTCCATGGATGAATATATTGAAAAAACTTATAAAAAAACGGGAGCTTTGTTTGAATCCGCTCTTGTCGCCGCCAATTTTGCAGTTAGCGGAGAGATTGACTTTAATGCCGCAGAATTCGGCAAAAATTTCGGGATTGCTTTTCAAATAAATGATGATTTAAAAAATGTTCTTGACGGGGCAAAAGATGTTAAAGACGGTATTTATAATGCTCCGGTTATTTTTTCCGGCGGAAAAAATGTTACGGAGGCAGGTATTGAAAAAACAAAGATTTTATTGAATAATTATTTAGAAAATACCCGTAAGTATATCGAAAATTTTGAAAATAATGTGTATAAGTCAAAGATTTTGGAGCTTTTAGAGTTATTCAATGGATACAGAGTTGATTAAAAATAAATTTACTCAATGGTACGAAAAAAACAAACCCGCTATAAAAGAAACTGTAGAAACAGTGGTTTTTGTTGTGGTAATGGTTATTATAATAAGGTTTTTTGTTGGCGAAATCCGCTGGATTCCGTCAGGTTCGATGAAGCCGACATTGATTGAAGGCGACAGAATTTTTGTGGAAAGATTTTCAAGATTTTATTCTACTCCGAAACGCGGAGATATTATGGTTTTTTACCCTCCGTTTGAAAAGTTGAAATATACACCGGTTAAAGTTTTTGCCCGTTTGACAGGATTTTTCTGCAAAGATATTGCCTATATTAAGCGGGTTGTAGGCCTTCCGGGTGATAAATACGAGATTAAGCCCGATGAATACGGGAAATATACGGTTTATATTAATGATAAACCGCTTAACGAACCTTATATAAAAAGTCCGTACGATTACACCCCGTGTACCGAGGCAATGAATTGCGGGCCTGCAGTTATTCCGGAAGGTCATTATCTTATGCTGGGCGATAACAGAGGAAATTCTCAGGACGGAAGATACTGGGGGCTTTTGCCGCAAGACAGATTTATCGGTAAAGCTGTTTTTTTATTCTGGCCTTTTACAAGAGCAAAAATGCTTACGGGACAACAGGATAATTATAAAGAATAATTACAAATTTTTCCCGCGTAAAAAGAGAATATTCCGCAAAAACAGAATTTCATATATTTATACTAGCAATATTCTGAAAAATGTTATATAATAGGAATATAATATTTGATTAAAATGAAAAAATCATTAAGCTAGAGAGAAAAGGATGACAAAGATGAATAAGAAATTAGTATTGTTATTAGCGGCGATATTTCTGACAGGTGCTGCCGGCATTGATGTTCCTGCTATGGCTGTATCGGGTCCGTTCGGATACGATTTGCAAAAAGATATTCACAGAAATAAAAACAAAGAAAAAGAACAGAAGAAGAATGCAGAACAAAATGCTGATAAAAACAAAGCAGCTGAACCGGTAAATACAAATGTTACGGATGACGATATATTTGTTTCTTCCATAGCATTTAACAAAGCTTATTATCCGAATGCATCTATGAAAAGTGCGGTTATAAAGTATAAAAAAGGCAACTATACCGGAAGCCTTCAGGAATTATATACTTTAGTAAAGAAAAATCCGCAGGATGCTCTGGCTTATTATTACGTAGGTATGGCATATACAAAAATCGGTGCAGCAGAACCTGCAAAAGCCGCATATCAGAAGGTTATAAATCTTAGCAACAATCAGGTTCTTGTTGACTATGCTACCCGCGGCAGAAACTGTCTGACAGACGGTATTTCATGTGCTGCAGGCGGATTGGCAATCGGTGAAGGTGACGGCGAAGATATGACAGATTTGGATAAATTCATTGCCGCTCCTTACGGAAACGGTATGTCGCCTGAGATGACCGAACAGTATAAGCAGCAGCAGCTTAATGCTATTCAGAATAAAATTAACAACGGCAAAACTTTGAGTCCTGATGATGTTCAGAGATTGAAAGATCTCCAGAATAACAAATCGGAAGTTTTGACCGGAAACTTAATCGCAATGGCTGACGGTGAAAAAAAAAGCCTTCAAATAAAGAAGTATTAGAAGCTATTGATGTTCTGAAGCGTGCAGGGGTGAATATTTCAGCAGAAACTTATCCCGCAAATATACCGTCTGAATCCCAGTCAGCTCCGGTTCAGCAGATGAATTACACACCTGATCCTCAAATTCAGCAGATGACAATGATGTTGAACGGCGGTAATAACGGTTACAATGATCCGATGATGAACATGCTGCCTTATATGATGAAAAATGAGGGGAAAAATATTGACCCGCAGGTTATGCAGGCAATCATGACAAATTCTATGCTCAACAGCATTAACGGTATGAATAATTTTAACAATAATAACAACAATTATTAATCTTATGATTATGAATTATAAAGAGGCAAAAGATAAACTGTTGGCATCCGATATAAAAGGATGCCTGCAGTTTTTTAAAAATAACGGTTATATCCTTGAGGCTGCTTACTGCGAGCTTTTGAATGACAATATTGATAATGCTCTTTCCCTTTTTTTGACTCTAAAAGATGAAGATACCAGAGCTGAGTGGGGTGCTTTCCTGTGCAAACTTATTTCCGGTAATGCGGATAAATATCCGACATATCTGCAGCTGCGTAATTTTTTGGAGATTGATTTAGATATTTTGATAAAGCATTTTAAAGGGGACTATGTACAGAATATTATAAAATATGCGGATTGGATGTGCAGAATTAATCCTGAAGTTCATAAATTTATCGGCAGGGTGTTGATAAATAACGGAATTGATGAATACGGGAGAATGTATTTAACGGCGGCAAAAGATTATTTTTTTCAGGATCCGGAACTTCACTATCTGCTTGCTGTTGAGTTTTTGAAAGAAAAAGATTTTAAAGCCGCGGTTGATTCTTTGAATAACTGTTTGAAAGTCTTGCCGGGGTATTTTCCTGCGATAAATATGCTAAGAAATTTAAAGCCGGATTGCTAATATAAATTGTTTATGTTACACTTGTAACGGATTTACCCGTAAAGCTAAGGAGAATAGTCGATGATTATAATAATGGAGCGTAATGCCACAAAGGTTCAAAAACTGCGTGTAATTGACCTGTTAAAAGATAACGGATTTGAAGTAAGATATAATGAGGGTGATGTGCATACCGTAATAGATGCACTGGGTGATAAAACAACACTTACTCCGGGCAGACTCGCTGCATTGGAAGGCGTTAAGGAAGTAAAAGTTATCAGAGAACCTTTCCGCCTCGCCTCAAGGGACAGAAAAGAAGAAGATACGGTTATTGAATTTGAGAACGGAGTAAAAATCGGCGGAGAAAATAAACCCGTATTTATGGTCGGGCCATGTTCCGTTGAAGATGATTACAACGGTCTTTTAAAGGTCGCAAAAGCCGCAAAAGAAATGGGTTGTGAATTTTTACGCGGCGGTGCTTTTAAGCCGAGAACTTCTCCTTACGATTTTCAGGGTTATGGCGAAAAAGCTTTGAAATTTTTGAGAAACGCTGCTGATGAAACAGGACTTTTAACAGTTTCTGAAATTATGGATGCATCTGATTTGGAGATGATGTGCAAATATGTTGATGTTTTGCAAATCGGGGCAAGAAATGTGCAGAATTTCAAACTTCTCCATGCTGTCGGTAAATGTAACAAACCGGTTATTTTAAAACGCGGGCTTGCAAGCACTATAAGAGAATTTTTGCTAGCCGCAGAGCATATTTTATACTACGGAAATCCCAATGTAATTTTGTGTGAACGCGGAATCAGAAGTTTTGACAGTGCATTTACACGTAACGTGATGGATATTGCTTCAATTCCGGTTATCAAGAAATATTCACACCTTCCGATTATTGTTGACCCGAGCCACGGCACAGGCCAGAGATATTTAATTGAACCTCTGGCAAAAGCAGGACTTGTTGTCGGGGCGGACGGTGTTATGATAGAGGTTCACAATAATCCTGAATATGCATTGTCTGACGGAAAACAGAGTCTTTCTATTCCTATGTTTAAAGATATAATGAAACGTCTTAACTCTTTTAATAACAGGCTTCATTATGAAAAGACATGTCTGTCAGCTAATGTAAAATAGGGATGTAATCGATACAATTTGTGTTATAATTCTGTTATGAAAAAATTGCTGTTATACGGATTAATCTGCCTTCTGACCTGTATTCCGGCTGGGGCAAACGAAATTACAGAAGATTACATGGATATTGCAAAAAATTACTGTTTAATCGGTGATTATCCGAACGCAATCTCTTATTTGAACAGAATCCTTGCAATAGAGCCGAACTATACACAGGTTCGCGATATCATTGTAATGTTAAACAGGTTTACCTCTCAGGACAGAAAAGCTTATGCGACACGTCAAAACAGCTCTATTTATAATGCAATGGTTGCAAAATACAACGGTGACAGCACTTTAACTCTTGAATATCTGAAAAAAGCTGCAAACGCAAACGGTTTTCTTTTTTATAATTTTCTGGGAGAATATTATAAAGAACTCGGAAATTATAACATGGCGATTGCCGCATTTAATTCGGCACTGGAATACAATCCGGATTTTGTGCAGGCATATCTTGCAGTTGCACTATGCAGATACGAAATGGGTGATTATGAGGGGGTAATTCCGCCGATTACAAAGTTTTTGTATTTTAACCAGCAGGAATCATTTGCTTATATGGTGAGGGCAAAAGCTTATATGATGATGGGTCGAAACAACGATGCGGAAACCGAAATTGTGACGGCACTTGCTCTTAATGATGATATTATGTACAGATTTATACACGGTATAATCCTTTGCAAAAAAGGGCAGTTTGCACAGGCAAAAAATATTCTTGAGCCTCTGACCGATACAATCAGTAATGCCGATATTTACAAATATCTCGGAATAGCATATCTTGGATTGAAGGATTATAATGATGCTGTTTTAAATCTTGATAAGGCAATCGTTTTATCTGATGATGATAAGGAGCTTGAGGCAAAGTATAATGAAGCAAAAGCAGCTTTGCGTTCTGCAGCTTCAAATTCGGCACCTCAGCAGAACAACCCTTCTCAACAGCAGCAGGAACCCAAAACGCAGGTTCAGGAGTCTGATAGTGAAGATTTTCCTGCTGATTATTACCTGAACGATGATTATGACAGTGAAGAAGATATTAACGGAACATATGATGAAAACCAGAAAAAATAAAGAATCATTTTTATCAAAATTATTTAACGGAATTGTAACGCTTGCACTTGCGGGAGTAATGTTTTTCGGGCTTCAATGTTACAGTGCATCCAGTCTTAAATTTGTTCAGTTGAGCGATGTGCATTTTGCCTCAAACGGACAAAATACAACCTTTAAAATGACCGGCGAATCCCCGAAACTGCTTGAAGATGCGATTCAACAGATTAATGAAATGCAGGGTGTAAATTTTGTAATGTTTACCGGAGATCAGGTAAATGTTCCGTATGAAAGAGAATTAAATGCATTTTTACCTTACGCGGAAAAACTAAATGTGCCGTGGTATATAACCTTCGGAAATCATGACAGATGTGTGGGCGGATTTTTGACAAAAGAGCTCTACCTTGACATTGTCGGTTCTCATAATGATAATTTCAAATTTACAAAATCGTATTATTCTTTTGTTCCTCAAAAAGGGTTCAAGGTTATTGTGCTGGATACAATCCCGGCAGATACACTTACTTCAAATGGCAAAGTTTCAGATGAACAGCTTTTATGGCTCGATAAGCAGCTTGAAGAATCACAAAAAGAAACAGTGCTGATTTTTATGCATGTACCTGTGATTGAACCTTTCCCTAGTTCGGGACACAAATTGCTTAATGCCGGTGAGGTTCAGGCAATTATTGAAAAATACAAAAATCCGATAGGCGTTTTTCAGGGGCACTATCATTCGTCAAAAATTACACGCCACGGAAATGTTTTATATGTAAGTTCTCCGGCACTTGTGTCATATCCGAACGCATTCAGGGTTGTTACGGTGAGCAACCAGTGGCGGAAAGTCGTGTTTGATATAAAAACGGTTGAAACCCGCGAAAAATCAATACAGAAACTTGCAAAACTTCTCGTTTTCGGCTCAAATGTTTATGCCGGAACCGAAAAAGACAAAAACAGTGTTTACGAAATTAAAAAATAAGCAGAAGAGGTATAAAGATGGGTGAATTCAAAGTAAAATTCAGAGGTGTTAGAGGAAGTTATCCGCTGGCAAAAAAAGATTTTTTGAAATACGGCGGAAATACCTCCTGTGTTGAAGTGCATGTTAACGGTCATTTGATTATTCTGGATGCAGGAACCGGTATGATTGATGCGGGCAACGAATTGATGAAGCAATATATTGAATCCGGTATTACTCCGAAAGAAAGAACACCGATTAATGCAACTGTTTTAATTTCTCATATTCATCAGGATCATATTCTCGGATTTACTTTCTTTAAACCGCTCCATGTTGCAAGTTCCGTGATAAATGTATTCGGTAACGTAAATTACAATGAAACCTTGTCTGATGAACTTGCCACACTGCTTTTCGGTAAATCATTTCCGGTAGATTTAGGAGATATTGCAGGAAATTTAAATATCAGAGATTTGTCGGAAACAGAAGGTATCATTCTTCGCCACGGAGAACCACCTATTGTAAAAAGGATTGAAAATGAAGAAGATGAAAAGGTATCGGGTGATGATGTTTTGATTACATGTTACCGGTCTTATGCCCACCCGCAGGAAGGTGTAATAATCTATAAAATAGCTTACAAAGATAAAACTCTTGTCTATGCTACAGATAAAGAAAGCTATAAAGGCGGTGACAGAAGACTTGCAAAATTTGCCAGAAATTGCAGTCTGTTAATACATGATTCACAATATACAACAGAAGATTATCTCAATTCATATGTGCCTAAACAGGGTTATGGACATTCAACGTTTGATATGGCACTTGAATGTCAGCAGCAAGTTAATGCGGAAAAGCTTGTATTCTTCCATTTTGACCCTTCCTATGATGATGAGAAACTTGATTTGATAAAAGAACAGTACAAATACACTTCGGATAAAGCAATTCTTGCATATGAAGGTTTGGAAATTAATCTTTTATAATTATAAATAATAACGGATGATTGTTATGAAAAAGTTTGCGTTAATATTAATCTTACTATGTTCAACTATTATGTTTACGGCATTCAAAACTCCCGAAACATACGAAATAGATGCACAGAAAAACGCCAATATTCATAACAACAAAGGCATTCTTTATATGAAGGATTACTGGTGGGGGGCGGCAATTCAGGAATTCAAAATTGCAATCAGTCTAAACCCTGAAACACAGGCATCTTCAGTCTATTACAACAACCTTGGCGAATGCTACATGAAAATAGGTTTTCCGGACTTGGCACAGGACTGTTTTGAACGTGCAGTAAAGCTTTACAGCCTGAATTTTCAGTATTTTTTAAATCTTGCCGAATGTTATGAGGCTCTGGGGATTACCGACAAAAAACTCGCTCACACTTATGAAAATGACGTTCCGCTGAACTATATAATGCGGGGGCTTCTCTTGGAAAAACAGGGAAATTTGACTGATGCTATAACTGTTCTTGATGAATTTACCGCAAAGGAGCCGGATTTACTTATAACTCCGGCCGTAAAAGAGCACATAAAAACTCTCGTGGAGAAGGTTTACTGATTTTGGAGATTTTTCGACACTCCGCAATCATCAGCCGTCACGCCATGTCATCCTGAAAGCGTAGAAAAATCAGTTGAGCCTTTTCAGGCGTAACTTTTATTTTTCAAGCTGTTCAGGAGCTTGCCGTCTGTATAGAAA
>JADIND010000099.1 GCA_017694215.1 Candidatus Scatousia excrementipullorum
TGCAAAAATATTTCTATGATAACAACGGTTTTTTATCAACATCTCCTTCTGCGGATTGTGCAAAGCTTTTCAAAGACACATACCGCCACAAAGGAATTTTGATGAAAATTAACATAAAAAACGCACCGGCCTTGAAAGTCTGTGATGCAGAATGGCTGCTGGGAAGAAATTTTCTGAAAAATTTTACACATAAGAAAATAAATGATGAACTCTATGAATTTGACCAGATAGTATAGGGCATGATGAAAAAGACGATAGTTAGTTATAAGTGAGGAGTGAAAGATGAAATGTTAAGTTTCTCCTCCCAAAAGAATACGTTTAGGGTGATGAGTCGTACATTATTTATAACTAATAACGGCAAAATCAGTTTTTCTTTTTGGTTGTGCTGATTATGTCAAATAGGTTATGATGCCAGCCAATATTTTAGCAATCAGGATACATTCTTTAGTTTATCCCGATTATGATGAAAACTGTGAATTCGAATGGTAAAAAGAGGGGAGAGCCCCTCTTTTTTATATTTGTTTTTCATCAAAAACAAACATATCAACAATGGTCATATCTTCGTAATCTTCAACAGATACCGTATTGGGAGCCTGTGCTTCCGGTTCAAGCCCTTTTTCAAGTAATTCAGGCTGTTTTTTGATTAATTTTTTAGCTGCACAAACTATGTCGCGATTAATTGCGGTTTTAATGTTTTGAACAGTTTGTTCCGTAGGTGAACCATCTTTCCCGACCGCACGCTGGACTCCATAACTCTGCCAGTTCTCCGGAAGATTGTCGATTGTTGTATAATCCATATCTGATGTCCCGTCCAGACGTTTATCTATTTGTGTTTCCAGAACCTCTGCCACGTATTCTTTCTGGCTTTCAAAGTGACAAGGTAAAATGATATCGGTTCCGATAATTTCTTCAGGGTCACGTTTTTCGTATTTTTTAATCAATTCCGCTGCAGTTTGCAGATGTCCTATTTCCATTGCGGTAAATTCTTCCCAAACCTGTTTTATTCGCGGGTCAACTTCATCTTTATAACAGTTATAGTATGTGCAAACTTCCGTGAATTCATGCAGAAGAAGTTTTTCCAGCATTGTTTCAGTCGGGTCAATCAGAGATTCATACATGGAAACGTGTTCTTCTTCAACGTCACAAATTTCCGCGTAAGTTCTTCGCAAATCATCATTGCCGTACATAAATCCGTGTTCCGCATAAAAATTATGAGTCTGCTGTTCGCCTGACAGCAGGGTAAGAATATTAACCTTTGTTTGCGGAGAGGCTGTATTTTTATCGTAATGTTTCCTTAACCTGATAGCGTTATCGTTGTGGTGGTTCTGGGTAGGTCTGCCAAGAACAACATCCGTCTGCCCCTGCAAAATATCATCAGGATTGTTGCCTTCAATCATATACGCCCACTGGCTGTACCTGTAAAGATGGTCAAAATCTTCCAGAAGTCCGAAATCAAACGTTTCTTTTACATAATCATCGGGTTCGTTTTGGGATAACCAAGCTGTTAAATCCACTGCAACCTGTTCATACCCGAGAGTCGTGTCCAGAACACTCTGACAGGCAGGAGTAAGCCAGTTTACGGTTGTCTGCTGCATATCCTCAACCAGTCTTGTGTTTGCTATTATTTTATTTAATTCAATATCATCGGATGTTCTTGCAAAATGGTGCTTAAAATTCCACGCCTCAACTTCAATTCCGTTCATAAGAATTTGTCTGGTTCTGGTATAACAGTCAACTTCGACCCTGTTGAACGGCCTTTTTACTATATCATGCCAGGTTCTTAACTGTTTTTCCAGAGGTATTCCTTTTTCTTTAAGTGCGTTAAAGCTCATAATTCTCCTTTCTTAATGAATTTTTTATAAATATAGTGCTTGCGTTTCGTGATAGTTATAAAAGGAAATAAGTTATAAAACATTCACCGAAAAGATAATTTAAAAAAACGCAATTTTTTTGAACAAAATGTTTTTATATAAATATGAAACTTATTTAGGGGAAATTTAGGAGGAAAATTATGTATTTTTTCATTGAATCAAATCCGGAAACACGTTCGTATTACAGCACAATGTACCAAAAAGCCGATGCTTCCGGTGAAAAGGTTGAGCATAAAATAAAAAGAGGCGATAACTTATGGAATCTTGCAAAGTCACAGCTCAATAAAAAGAATGCAACAAATCAGGAAATTTCCGATATGATGTACCGGATTGCAAGATTGAATAATATGGAAACGCTTGAATCTGCGAATAATATTAAAATTGGCGACATTATTTATCTGCCTGCGGCTGCAGGAACGAAAAAATCCGAAAAACCGCATACCGCACCTAAAACCGAAACGGCAAACCTTCCTCCGGAAGAACAGGTGAAAAGGACTTCTGCCGAAATAAAGAAAATTTTATTCCCGTACGGGGAAGATATTTCGTACACTCAACAGAGTTTGTTAAAATCACGAAATAAGAAAAATATTCCGGATGACTTGTATGCAAAACATGGCAAGGCCGGTATGAACTATTGGAATGAGGTATTAAAAAATCCTGATGAGGATTTACGAATTGAAAAAGGCTACGGGTTAGGTTCCAAAGCTACAGCACTGCATATTACGCAAAAAGAAGGCGGAAATCCATACGGGAAAACTGTTGCACATCTTTACGTCCAAACAGATAAAAACGGTAAAATTAAAGAAGTAGCTTTTAATTCTGCCGGTATAGCCATAAACGGCATAAGATTTGATTATGTTCTGGACTCAAAGGGTAATTTACAAAAACCTGATGACTTCGGAATCCGCGAAATAAAATTGGAACAGCTACCGAAAGAGCAATACTCTGAATTCTTAGGTTTACTTCAAGGTTATATTGACAGAGAACTGAAATAGATTATCATTTATTCTTTGTAATACAGCACAGATGTGCCGGCAGATTTATTTCAACGCGTCATTGCGGTCTTGAACCGCAACCGCAGGCAACGTGTCATCTTGAAAGCGTAGAAAAATTAGTTGAGCCTTTTTAGTCGAAACTTTTTATTTTTGTGTTAAAATAAAATTATGTTCACGGGAATAGTCGAAGAAACCGGTATTATAAAGGGATTTACAAAGAACTCCGGCAGTGCGGAAATTATTATCGGCTGCAAAAAAGTTTTGGAAAATACAGAGATCGGTGACAGTATTGCAATAAACGGATGCTGTCAGACGGTTGTGGCTCTCGGGGCTGACTGGTTTAAGACGGAAATGAGCCGCGAAACTTTGAATGTTACTAATTTTGCAGGAGCAGTTTTGGGTGATGCACTTAATCTTGAGCGTGCAGTAACACCTTCCACAAGGCTTGGCGGGCATATTGTTCAAGGGCATATTGATGGTATAGGTCATCTTGTTAAACTTGAAAAATCTGAGGACTTTTATAATCTATATTTTGAAGTATCACCAAAAGAAGCAAAATATATTGTATATAAAGGTTCTGTTGCAGTTAACGGTGTAAGTTTGACGGTTGCGGAATCTAACGGTAATATTTTTAAAACTGCCGTTATCCCTCATACTATGCAGAATACAACTTTGAGATTTTTGAAAAAGGGAGATTCAGTTAATATTGAAACGGATATTTTAGGAAGATACGTTGAAAAATTTTTATCTGTGAATAATAATAACAATACTATCGATGAAAAGTTTTTAATGGAGAACGGATTTATATAATGGATGAATTTAAGTTTGATGGTATAGAAGAAGCTCTGGAAGATTTTAAAGCAGGAAAAATGATAATCGTCGCGGATGATGAAGACCGCGAAAATGAAGGTGATTTGATTTGTTCCGGTCAGATGGTTACGCCTGAAATTATAAAATTTATGGCAGAACACGCAAAAGGTTTAATTTGTCTTGCTATTTCACCTGAAATCGCTGAAAAACTTGATTTGCCGCAAATGGTTGAACAGAACAGCGAGAGTATGAAAACTGCTTTCACCGTAAGTATTGATGCGGATGAAAAATATGGCGTCACAACAGGAATTTCAGCATATGACAGAGCAAAAACAATAGAGGTTGCACTCGCACCTGATGCATTGCCGTCTGATTTACGCCGTCCGGGGCATTTGTTCCCCTGTATGGCAAGAAAGGGCGGAGTGCTTGTCAGAACCGGTCATACCGAAGCTGTTGTGGATCTTGCAAAGTTATGCGGTCATGTTCCGGCAGGCCCGATGTGCGAAATTATGGATGAAGACGGGCATATGATGCGTCGGGATAATTTGAGAAAATTCGCCGATAGATATGGGCTTAAATTTATTTCGGTTGCAGAATTAATTGCTTACCGTCTGAAATCCGAAAAACTCGTAACACGTGAAGCCGAAGCGGATTTGCCGACTAAATACGGTCATTTTAAAATTTATGGCTATAAAAATAATCTCACGGGTGAAGAACATGTAGCACTGGTAAAAGATGACGGAAGCGACAAAATTCCTCTTGTCAGAGTTCATAGTGAATGCCTGACCGGAGATATTTTCCATAGTCTTAAATGTGACTGTAATTCCCAGCTCCACGGTGCGTTGAGGATGATTGAATCTTACGGAAAAGGTGCCGTCGTTTACTTGAGAGGTCACGAAGGCAGAGGTATCGGGCTTATTAATAAAATAAAAGCCTACCAACTTCAAGAATGCGGTCAGGACACAATTCAGGCAAATATTTCGCTTGGCTTTAAGCCTGATTTAAGAGATTATGGTGTTGGAGCTCAAATTATCAGAGATTTAGGATACAATACTTTTAATCTTATTACTAATAATCCGAAAAAAATTGTAGGCTTAAAAGGTTACGGTCTAAGTGTCAACGACATTGTGAAAATTCAATCAGAGGTAACTGAATACAACAAACGTTACCTTGAAACAAAAAAAGAAAAGATGCACCACACTTTATAAATATACATAGAACAGAGAGAATTAAGGATAATACATAATGGATAGAATAGCCAGACTTATAGATGAAAAAGATTTTGCCGGTTTTGAAGCTCTATACAATGATTTTAGAGAAAGAGCCGAACAGGATTACAAATTTGAATTAGAGCCGCTGGATTATGCGGGGTTTATTGATGCTGTCAGAAAAGAACTGATTAGCTGCATCGTTCTTTTTGAGGATAGTATTCCGGTCGCGTTTTTAATTTATACAACCTCCATTTCCGAGGCGATTGAATTGAATATAATCCATTCATATAAACTTGAAAATACGGAAGAACGTGCAAAGGTTTTGATTAATGAATTTTTGAAAGAAACAGAAATTGACAGA
The DNA here is from genome assembly GCA_017694215.1 of Candidatus Scatousia excrementipullorum. Taxonomy (GTDB): domain Bacteria; phylum Cyanobacteriota; class Vampirovibrionia; order Gastranaerophilales; family Gastranaerophilaceae; genus Scatousia; species Scatousia excrementipullorum. The sequence goes on from JADIND010000099.1 coordinate 5,249, forward strand.
GAAGATATGGTTGTGTCATATCCTCTTCTCGGTAAGCAGGAATCGTTGATTCATGTAGTTTCGGGTTTCGGGTTTAAGTTTATCGGCACAGTTGTTTTGAGGTTTATGATGTACGGTACGAATTCAAAAGAAATTCTGAATATGTATAAGCCTGATGAGTTGCCTTCTGAATATTATCTGACTCACTGGGATAACAGGTATTTTGATGATGCGGTGAAAGTCGTTCATGAAGCATTTAAAGAAACTGCAGATGCACTTTTTGACCCGAGATTTAAGAGTCTTGACGGTAGTGATGATATTCTTACAAAAATTGTTCAGGATGTTTATGCTGAATTTTTGCCGGAAGCAACAACTGTTTTACTCTATAACGGAAAACCTGTCGGTTTTTGTTTTATAAATTTGACGGACGGAAGAATAGCAAATATCCCGATTTTCGGTCTTTTAAAAGAGCACCAGAGCAAAGGTTTTTCAAAATTGATGCTCAGACAATCTCTGGAAAAATTGATTGCCTGGTCTGAATCAGGAGAACGTCCGATTTCCGAAATCAATACAACAACGGAAACCGATAATTATCAGGCATTGAAATTATACAGACATCTGGGCTTTAAAGAAGACTATGATTATCCGCAGGCATATTTGGGATAATTTGTTAAAATTTATCTTCTTCCATTTTTTTTAATTCAATTCCATACCCGAGTGTATTGGCAAACAACTCAACTTCATCAAATCTAAGTAAGGGTTCTTTTCTCATTTTATGAGAAATTCCGTCAACCGTAATTTTTATCCACTGCAAGGTTTAATAATCTTGTCAATTCAGCTGCAGTAATTATTATTGTAATCCACAGAGTACAGCCCCATTCAGCGGAACAACCTGCACGGCAAAGGTTCTCGCAGAAGGTAAAATTGACTACTAAACTGGACTTTAGTCAAAAAATCATTTAATATAGTTACGTGGACGATTTTAATCTCAGCAATTTGATAGCAAAGTTCGGCACCTACCGTGTGAAAAATAACGGTAATATTAACAATGCTCATGTTAATCAATCAGCCCAATCCTTTACGCCGAAGGAAGCTGCTGCACAAAATACGCCTAAAACTTCTGCAACTGCACAGACCCCGACTCCGCAAATGGGTAATCTTGGCGGCAGCGATATGTCCGTCTATGTTAAAGATTTGATGAAACTCCCGCGTAATATGAATGAATTTATCTACATGGTACAAAAGAATATTTCACAGATGCAGCTGAACAGACTTCTCAACGGTCAGACGGCTCAAAGAAGCATGTTATCACAAACTCAAGCTCAAATTCTTGCACAGCTTCAGGGGTTATCAACTGCCGAAATACAAACAGTATTAAAATCTCAGATGATGAATACACAGCTTCAATCGGCTTTAAAAAATCTGCAAATTTCTGCCGGCGGGATGATTAATCTGGCTGATATTGCGGCTCTCATTCAGGCGAACGGGAAAGATGCAATTACAAAACTTATAATAACAATGGCATCAGCCGCAAAACAGGGAGTAAATGATTTAAGTCAGTTGAAAGATACCGCAAAACTTATCAATGCCTGTATTTCGTTTGCTTCTGCAGACAATCCCCAGCAAACATTAAAAACTTTGATGCTTTTATATCTGCCATGGCTTCCTTTGCAGGAAGGAACGGATTTTGATATTGAAATATCCTCATCCGAGGAAGAAAAAGATGATGAAAGTATTCTGATTGTAACTATTACAACACTTAATTTCGGTGTGGTCAAAGCAACCATTATTCTTGAAACTGCAAACTCAGTTGTTGTAAATATAGAATGTTCAAAAAAATTTCCTAAACAAGAATTACTCGACAGAATTAACGGTGACGGAAAAAGTTATTCTATGCAATCAGACATCTCGTTTACAACAAAAGAATCCAATCCGCAGCAATCCGAAGGACAGACTAAAGCAAAAATTAACATGTCATCAAATTATCAGATAAATCCTTATCTGTTATTAATGGCACATACAATTATTCGTAATACAATGTTAATAGATAACAATGCTGCCAATGGTATTGTTTCGCACACAGATACACAAGGAGAATAGAAAATGAAATTTTTACACACAATGATTAGAGTAAAAGACATTGACGCATCGTTAAAGTTCTATACTGAACTTTTGAATATGAAACTTGATAAGAAAAAAAGATTAGACGACTGTGAACTTTATTTTCTTAATGATGAAGACGGAACCTGCCAGATTGAACTCACTTACAATGATGAAACCCCGGAAGAAGGATACACAAATGGCTCCGCTTTCGGACATTTTGCATTTTCCGTAGATTCTCTCGACGAATTTACCGAAAAACTCCACAGCCTCGGTTATGAATATTTATACGAACCTTTTGACCTTAACGGTAAAGGAACTAAAATAGCATTCATAAAAGATCCTGACGGCAACGAAATTGAAATGATTGAAAAAGTTGTCTGGTAATTTTAGCTAAATTTTAATAAAAAAATCTCTCCGTATAGGAGAGATTTTTTTGTGTCTATATTTATTTCTTTAATAAACCATATATTTGTAAATAAGTTCGGAGGCTTTTACAATAAAGTCTTTGCCTGCAGGGGAGTTGTAAGGTCTGTTTGCAAGGATTACAACGATGTATTTTTTGCCGTTAGGAGCAAATACAATACCGGCATCACCGAGCATTTTTCCGATATCTCCGGTTTTGTGAAGGATTGAAGCTCCCGGTCCGAGTCCTGCAGCAATCAGCCGGTTATTTTTTACATGCCCCATGTAGTCAAATATTTTTTCTCTTGAGGACATGCTTAAAAATTTCGGGTTTTCGATATTATAAAGCATTACAGCAAGATCTCTTGCCGTTGTGTAATTAGTTCCCTGCATATCAGGCAGCCAGGTTTGTACCCTTGTATGTTTCAGTCCCCAATCTCTTATACCGCTGTTTACATCGGTCATTGAACCTATTTTTGACATAAGCATATTGGTTGCGGAGTTATCAGAGTCAGTAATCATTATACGTGCAAGCTGGTCTATAGTATATTTGGAATTTTCAGCCTTGAATTGTAAATTCCCCGAGCCCTCCGCTCTGTAATAGTTTGTAAGAGTCATTTCATCATAAAGAGAAATCTGATTCATCTCGATTGAACGGAAAAGCTGTAACAAAACAGGTATTTTTATAATGCTTGCGGCTGAATACGGTTCGGAAGCATTAACATCGGCGAAGTGACCGGTATTATAGTCCCAGACAAATACGGAAGGTTTAATCATCGGATACTGTGCCGCGAGATTTTTTATCCCCTGTTCAATACCGACAAGATGTGCATTTGTTTCCAGGGGAAGCATCAACGGCTTTTTGGTTTCCGCTCCGCGTAAAGATAACTCGTTCATAAACAAATGGTTATAAAGATAGTTTGAAGTCGGTTTTACCAGTTGTTTGTAGTCGGCTTTAATTTCAGGATGTGCTGATTTTGTAAATAATTGTTTGGTAATTTTGCCGTACGCATGCGGTAATATCCCGAATACAAGCACTGCAGCAAATGATAAAGATATAATTTTATGAATATAATTATACCGGTTAATCTTTTTATTATTCGGCTGTGGTTTGCGTCTTACGGTAGTATACCGCTGCGGATAAGTCTGCTGTGTTCCTTTGTATGGATTTAAAGGTCTTACAACAGTACGGGTAGTCTGTATATCGCCGTAGTAATACCTTTCACGGCTTTCATATTTTTTTGCTAATTCCGGCATTAAGCCAATCCTCCCAAATCTCTGTTAATAATTATTGTATATTATTTTTTTCCCTAAGGCAAACAAGTTACATAAATTTTTACAAAAATAAGCTGCCCGGGTAAAATTACGGCTAATAAAAAAAAGAAGAAATCAGCCATCTGACTCCTTCTTTTTTTATTAAATTAGATTGGAATGATATTAACCGATAACCGGTGCAACAAATGTTCTTGCGGCTAATTCTTTATCAAGCATTAATAGTGCTTTTTTGTCATCCCCGATAAGTTTTAATGTAGCAAGAACTCCGCCGACGTTTGATTCTTCTTCAACCTGTTCTTTCAAATACCAGTCTAAGAAGGAAAGGGCTGCACGGTCTTTAACTTCTTCCGCAACATCCATTAATGCATTGATTTTAGAAGTTACAAGTTCTTCATGTCTTAAAACGTGTTCAAAAACTTCCAGAGGAGAAGCCCATTTTGTTTCTGGTTTTGCGATAGCTTCAAGTTCAACTTTTCCGCCGCGTTCGTGTACGTAATTAAACATACCCATTGCGTGTGCGTGTTCTTCCTGAACCTGAACAGTCATCCAGTTGACAAAGCCTTTTAAATTAAGGCTTTCAAAATATGATTGCATTGACAAATATAAATATTCCGAATACAATTCCGCATTGATTTGTTCATTGAATGCTTTTTCCATTTTTTCACTAATCATTTTTACAGTCCTTTCTCTTAATTTATTAACAATACAAGTGTAT